>DATNPK010000064.1 GCA_036703275.1 Coleofasciculaceae cyanobacterium
ATAGGATATGGATTCAAACGTCTCATTCATCGGTAGGAATTAAACCTACATGAGTTTAGAGTTATTGTATTTTCTAGGTTCTAGAGAATACCCTCAGCGTTCCTACAATTGTAGTTAGGCTGAAACGGGTCGCACTAATTCATAATTGTCGTAATCGGTGAGCTAATTCTTGACGGTTATTTTCCCAATGGTTCGTGCCGTCTGCGTCGTCTTACAGCAGAGTCCCGTCAAGCGAGATAAGCCCTAAAGGATATGACTCCGCTACGAGATAATCTGTGACTTGACCACTCTTGAGCCAATAGAGCATTGGCAGTCGTTTTTTTTCTTGACCGCTCAATGCGCTGATAGCAGACAGTTTCAGCAATTTCTACTTTCAGTTTGTTACCCCTGAAAATCTATCTTGCACTTCTGTGTTGTTAATTTAGTGCCTTACTTCTGAGAATTGGTATGAGCAGCAAGTTTTAAATCAATAGCAATGTTGTTAACTAACTCGGCGACTATAGCTTTGCACCGTATTACTCAACAACATTGCTACCGTCATTGGACCAATGCCTCCAGGGACGGGGGTAATATGGCTGGCTACTGTCGATACTTCCTCAAAAGCCACATCCCCAACTAGCTTGGATTTTCCCGAACCAGTTTCTACTCGGTTAATTCCCACGTCAATTACTACTGCACCAGGTTTAACCATATCGCGGGTAATCATTTCTGGTCTTCCTACCGCAGCCACAATAATATCTGCTTCACGACATACTGCGCCTAGATCTTGAGTACGGGAATGAGCCATCGTCACGGTAGCATTTTTGGCTAATAACATTAGCGCGATCGGTTTACCTACCAAAATGCTTCTGCCAATTACCACTGCTTTCTTACCTTCTAGAGCAATATCGTATTCTTGTAGTAGCCTCATGACTCCCGCTGGAGTACAGCTACGTAAACCAGGCTCAGAGCGCACTAGCTTGCCCAAATTAACAGGGTGCAAGCCATCGGCATCTTTATCAGGATCGATACAGTGCAACAAGGTAATAGAGTCTAAATGTTTTGGCAAAGGAAGTTGAACCAAAATACCGTCTATGCGATCGTCTTGGTTGAGTCGGGCAATTACCTGTTCTAGTTCTGCTTGAGTAGTATGTTCGGGAAAATGCTGACCCATCGAGGCAATTCCTACCCTTTGACAAGCTTTTTCTTTATTACGAACATAAACAGCACTAGCAGGATGATCTCCGACCATTAATACTGCTAGACCAGGAGGACGATCCATGTTTGGCTCAAGCTGGACAATTTTAGCTTTTAATTCGAGCTGGATTTTTTTGGCTAAGGCTTGACCGTCTAACAGACAAGGGGTTGATGCAGACATAAATAATTTTAATAATAAAAAAAAGTTAAGCTGGACGTTGATCTTTGGTAAAGAGATAACCAATGTTGATTTCTAATTTAAGATTTAAACTAGTTATAGATAAACTTATACAAATTAGTGCTTGGAGCACATTATTGATTAGTTTAGTTGGTTGTCGAGCGTCCTTAATTGCTATTGAAGGAATTTCTGCCCAAAAAATCGGCAAAACGGTATATCTCAAGGGAAAAGTGGTGAATTTAGCTCCTTTTTTGGATTATGCTGCCTATCAAATTGAAGATGCTACAGGGAAAATTTGGGTTGTTACGACTCAAAAACCACCTGAGTTTGGTCAACCGATCGATATTAAGGGCAAAATTCAATATCAAAGCCTGATGTTTGCCAAACAAGAATTAGGAGATTTTTATGTAATTGAGTTAGAACAATTGTCGCTACCCACTGGGAAAAAATGACAAACAGCCTTTAGGGTAACTGTAAAGTAAAATTGCTCGGTATTTTTTTAAAATATATTAAATATATTAAAAATAAACTAAGTTTTATGAACAATCATCAAACTCAACAATTAATCTCTGTAGCTATGGCAATTATTTATCAAGATGGTAAGTATTTAATGCAGTTGCGCGATGATATTGCAACAATTGTTTATCCTGGGGTTTGGGCTTTCTTTGGTGGTCATTTAGAAGCTGGGGAAGAACCAGAAACAGCATTAAGAAGAGAATTAATTGAAGAGATTAACTATCCAGCTAAGCAGTTAACCAAGTTTTGCTGTAATAAGGCTGGTAATTATGTCCGACACTTATTTTCTTGTCCTTTGACAATACCTTTTAACGAATTACAGCTTCAGGAGGGATGGGATTTGAAATTACTGACTCTAGCTGAAATTAAGCAAGGATATGCTTATTCTACCAGAGCTAGAGCCAATAAAGCTCTAGGGAATATTCATCGTCAAATTATGCTCGACTTTATTACCTTTACAGAGCAAAGTTAAGTATGAAATACTACGAATTTAAGTTGATTACAATAGCAAAATGTTATACATATATAAAATACAGGCTTTTGTATGATGGAGTGAGATCAGCGCCGAATTTCACCCTAGAGTAAATTGGTGCAGCAAGTTTTTAATTAAATTAATTATTAATCCTATTTTTAGTAAATTCTTGATTGATACTTGACATACTTTTGAGGTGAGAAAAACAGGTCATCTTTACATTGATTTTCCTGCTTGTTTAAAAAAAGGTTCAATTTTTTTCGGTAACTTAACTGTAATAATCTTTACTATATATTGCATATAGCTCATGAACTATTCCTCCAAACGTTTTGGTTTAATTTTCAAATTAATCAACTCAAAAAGCTATCGTTTAGGAACAACAAAACTATTTGCTGCTGCTGCTGTTAGTTCGCTGCTTTTATCTCAAAGTAGTTCTCCAGCCAAGGCAGCATTAGAAGATAGCCCCAAAAACGTTATTGATGAAGTATGGCAAATCATTAATAGCGAGTTTGTTGATCGCGGATTTAATCATGTTGACTGGAAGCTAAAGCGACAAGAATTATTAAAGGGAGAGTATAGCGATCGCACCGCTGCCTACAAGACGATTCGCAAGTCTCTTGAGGGTTTGGGCGATCCCTATACCAGATTTCTAGCTCCAGAAGAATATGAAGATCTTACTAGTCAAACTTCAGGAGAGCTTTCAGGAATTGGTATTCGTCTAGGAGTCGATGAAAAAAACAGCCAGCTAACGATAGTAGAGCCGATCCCCAATTCTCCTGCCAGCAAAGCTGGATTGGCAGCAGGAGATCATATTGTCAGCATAGACGGTAAGCCTACTAAGTCGATGAGCTTGGAACAAGCCTCGGCAAAAATCAAAGGAGAAATCGGTACAAAAGTTAAGTTAAAAATTGCTCGTGAAGCCAAGCCAGATTTTGAAGTTGCGATCGCCAGAGAGCAGATTGAACTTCCTTCGGTGAGCTACAACCTTAACCAAGAGCAGGATTCCAAGGTAGGCTACATCAAGCTTGATGAATTTAGCTCCCATGCTGCCGAACAGATGCAGAAAGCCATTACCGACTTAAGCAAGAAGGAAGCTTCTGGCTTTATTTTAGACCTGCGGGGCAATCCAGGGGGTCTACTTTTCTCTAGTGTCGAGATTGCTCGGATGTGGATGGAAAAAGGCGCGATCGTGTCAACTATCGATCGCAAAGGTGGTAACGAAAAATTTTCCGCCAACGGTAAGGCATTAACCGATTTACCTCTAGTAGTTTTAGTAGATGGCTATTCTGCCAGTGCTAGTGAAATTTTAGCGGGAGCTTTAAAAGAAAATCATCGAGCCAAAGTAGTCGGCAGCCGTACTTATGGCAAAGGAACAGTACAATCAGTCCATTCCCTTTCTGATGGCTCTGGTTTAGCAGTTACTATTGCGCGCTACTATCCGCCCAGCGGTATTGATATCAATAAAAAAGGCATTGCTCCAGATATTAAAGTCGATCTTACCCGTGAAGATCAAACTAATCTCAGCATAAATCCCAACTTGATCGGCACTAATGCAGATCCTCAATACGCCAGAGCCGTTAACATCTTAAAAAACGAGTCGATTAGTAGCGATCGCACTTCTTCCGAGTCTCTAACCAATAGGCAGTTTACCCCTAATAAGCTCAAGATCGACTAACGCCATGACTTACGCAGACACACTGAGCAATTGGCGAAAGCGAAAGAGAAGTAACCAGGAAAATGATTTGCTTGGTACTTAATTTTAAGTTCCTCGCTGCTATTTTCTATGGAACTGTGTAAGTCCAATAAAATAATTCCAGCATTTACTTCATGTCTAAATATCATCTAAAACCGTAATTAGCTCAAAATATTCCAATACACTGTGAGTTTCAGCCTTTTTTTGGGCAACTTAACTTATATCCATAAGTTACAATTTTGGCTAAATAAATTTTCATGAGAACATCAGACATAGCATCCACCGTTAATTCACCCAGTAAAACTAGATTTATTGAAGAAATCTCAATCATCATTACAGCCCAGGATTTAACTCCGACTATGATGAGCCAAGATTTTCTTAAATTTAGCGGAATTATCCCCACAGAATGGGAACTATCTCAGCAGCCCATACTCAATCCCAATTTTGCTCAGCTCAACTTTACCAATGGTGTGGGGATCAATGCTCAACCGCGCACTATTACCTTAACTGAATCTTTAAACGACCAAAAATTAGACCAGCTGGCAATTCGCCAAGTAGCAGGCAAATATATTGAAAAGCTGCCTTATGCAGAATATATGGGATTAAGCTTTAGTCCCAAAATCTTGCTTCCGTTTCCTGACGCTCCTGCATCAGTGCGCCAATATATTACGGAAACTTTACTGGCTTCTGGTTCTTGGAAAAGGATTGGTAGATTTCCCGTACAGGCTGGCATTAACTTAATGTATCTTCTAGATCGATGTCAGCTGACAATCAGTATTTCTGAGGCTAAGTTACAGAAACCACAAGAACAGCCAATTACGGCAATTTTGTTTTCGGGCAACTTCAACTACAGCGTCAATTTAGGACAACACTCAGAAGATAGAATAGCTCAGGTTAATGATTTTTTGAACAATTGGGAAACTGATATTGAAGAGTTTAGGACAATAGTAAATCAGAAGTTTCTTGATTCTGGTAGCACCGATTCTAGCCAGTCTATTGGTGAAACCTGTCTATTTCCTGGTCAAACTCTCTAGCTTTTTTTGGTTAAACAATTACAATAGAAAGGTTGTCTTTTTAAAAAAAATAATTATGGCGGTACCAAAGAAGAAAACTTCTAAGTCAAAGCGTGATAGTCGCAAGGCTACCTGGAAACATAAAGCATCAGTAGAAGCACAAAAAGCCTTGTCTTTAGGCAAATCAGTATTATCTGGACGTTCTAACAGTTTTGTCTATCCTCAAGATGATGAGGAAGATAACGAAGAATAAAATAACTTGTGTCGGTATATTAAATCGGTAAAATGATGGTGTGTTTCCTTAAGGGTACGCACCTTTGTTTGTAGTAGTTGTTTAAGTTATGCCCAGAAAATTTTTTGAGAAACCCGAACCCTCCCAAAGCGATCGCGTTCCTCCTGGTCAATATTTAGCCAAAGGATTTCCTATCCTGTCCTATGGTGAAACCCCACAGGTTAGTACCGATGATTGGCTGTTTAAAGTATGGGGTTTGGTAGAAGATAAATCTTTTGACTGGTCAGATTTTATGAACTTACCCCAGCAAGATTTTACTGCCGATTTTCACTGTGTTACTCGTTGGTCAAAGTTAGATGTGACCTGGACAGGAGTAAAGGTTACTGATTTTCTCGATGCGATTAATCTCGACCCCAAAGCAACTCATATTCTGCAACACTGCTACGGTGGCTATACGACTAATCTATCTTTAGAAGATTTTGTTCGACCAGAAAACTTTTTTGCCCATACTCTCAACGGTCAACCTTTACCCGCCGATCATGGTGGACCGATGCGGTTGGTAGTGCCTCATCTTTATGCTTGGAAAAGTGCCAAGTGGATTAACGGTATTGAATTTTTAGACCAGGATCGAGAGGGTTTTTGGGAACGTAACGGCTATCATATGCGGGGAGAACCTTGGGCAGAAGAACGCTATGCGGGACGTTAGTCGTTCTTTACTGAGACAGAGATCGGCAAGTAGCGAGTAGCAAAATTATTGGTGGTATTATTGAGATTGAGATTCGGTGATTATTTCCTTGATTTTTGTCAGATCTAAAGGAGATAGAGCAGATTCTGCTGCACTTAACCACAATAAATACTCTATATTACCCGCAGGACCTGTAATCGGGGAAGTAGTTAAACCCTGATATTGCCAACCTAGTATTTGAGCTGCTTGCCATACCTGTAAAATTGCCGAAGCTCGATCTTCTAGGTTACGCACCACGCCTTTTTTGCCAATTCGTTCTCGCCCTACTTCAAACTGCGGTTTGACTAGTAATACTACTTCTTTGGGTGAAGCTAATAAGTTCCACAGAGGTTCAAGTACCTTAGTTAAAGAAATAAAAGACAGATCCATCACTCCCAAGTCTGCCATTTGCCGATCTTTATATAGCTCATGGGGAGTCAAATGACGAATGTTGGTTCTTTCTTTGAGGATTACGCGATCGCAAGTGCGAATACTCCAAGCTACTTGTCCATAACCCACATCCACGCCATAAACTAGCTTTGCTCCTGACTGTAGCAAACAATCAGTAAATCCTCCCGTAGAAATGCCACCATCTAAACAAATGCGATCGCTCACCTTAATCTCAAACTTTTGTAAAGCTTTAATTAATTTTTTTCCCCCACGGGACACATAAGGCGGTTGTTCCTTAACCTCAATCTCAGCCGTAGTTTTGACCTCTGTACCAGGCTTGTCGATAATTTCTTGATTGACCTTGACTTTTCCCGCCCTAATTAAACGCTGCGCCAAAGCCCTAGAATCACAAAGTTCCAGATTTACTAATAATTTATCTAACCGCTGTTTTGCCAATATTTATTTCAGTAGATGGGCAAATCACGCCCAAAGTATCTCTAACTAAGTCTATGTATTATATCGTTTTACTTTTCAGTTAAAACAAATGATTGAGCGAAAATACCATACACAAGCAGTTTGCCGGATCGAGAATGAGAAATAATTGAACCTCTGTTGCCCAAGAAAAAGCAGACAAGACCACGTAAGTAAAGCAAAAGAGATATTTTGAACGCCAGGTTCTGTGGCAGAAAATCAAACGGACAGAAAAATGCAGTGAACAACTAATTTTTTAGACAACAGTCCAAATAGAAAGTGAATGAAATCTCTGTCCCAAAATATCACCTTGATTAATATATTGAACTTGACTTTTGCCAATGAAATTCATCTAGACGGCTTGTTGAGTTCATTTAGCTTAGTAGTTATCAATACCCAGATTGTATTACAATTTGAGCTACGATTTTTGCAACACAACCTTGTAAAGTGAGGTACAAGTAAATAAAAGCATCAGGAGCAGTTATGTACGTGCTAATTGGTGGAGCAGGATTAGTAGGGCTTTCTTTGGCTCAAAAATTGGTAGAACTAGGTCATACTGTTGCCGTTATTGACATTGACCCGACCGCTTGCCGATATGCCCGTGAACAAGTGGGAGCGATGGCTTTTGAAGGAAGTGCAGTCAGTACAGAAGTGTTGTTAGAAGCTGGAATTCGTAAAGCTAACGCTTTGGCAGCTGTTTTGAGAAGCGATGCTTTGAACTTAGCAATGGTAACTCTTGCTAAACACTACGGTGTTCCCCATATTCTGACTCGGATGCGCCACTCTGATTTTGTTGAACCGCTGCGTTTGGTAGGAGCAAATCACATCATTAGTACTGTGGATCTAGCAGTTTCAACCATGGTGAATGCCATTGAGTACCCTCAAGTAGAATCGATGATGCATTTCGAGCAAGGGCAAATTGAGGTGTTGAAACTTTCCATTCCCAAAAATTGCTATGTTGTTGGTCGTAGCCTTGCCGAAATTGCTCAGGATTCGCGTTTTCCTAATGGCTCTTTAATTATTGGTTATCAACCCCATCCCCACGAATATTTAACGATTCCTAACGGTAGCACCGTACTCGAACCTAACTCAACTGTGCTAATTGTGACAAAACCTGGGTCATTGCATCAAGTGATTGATTTTATTGAAGGCTGCAAATAAATTTAATGAAGCTATATCCACATTTTTATTTAGCAATTGCTTTGATTTTTCTTGCGTCTTGCACATCATCAAAGAGTTCCCCAAAGTCACAATCTGATACTAATCAGGCAAATTCAGCTCAAAAGATAGTGACACTGAATAACAATTTCAAGATAGCAATGGGTCAAACTATCTATGTACCTGTCTATTCCCATATTTATCATGATGATCGACAAAGGATTTTAGATTTAGCAGCTACACTCAGTATTCGTAATACAGATTTGACCAACTCTATTATCGTTACTTCTGTACGCTACTATGACTCAAACGGTAAATTAATCAAGCAGTATTTGGAGCAGCCTGTTCAACTTGAGGCGCTAGCTTCTTATGATTTTTTTGTAAATAGAACTGATACCAATGGAGGTTTAGGAGCAAATTTTATTGTGGAGTGGGTAGCCCAAACAGAAGTTTATGAACCGATAGTAGAGGCAGTTATGATTGCTACCGAATTTCAGCAAGGAGTTTCTTTTGTTAGTCCTGGTAAGGTAATTAAAAGTCAAAATAGCTACAAAGGCTTATTGCCGAAACAAGGGTCTTGAACAGCTATTAATCATCTTCAAGTCGGAGTAATTGTTCATCAATTTTTTTTAGCCTGACACGCGCAATTTCTTCTGAGAGAATTTGCTGCCGCATTGCCCCATTGAGTGCAGCTTTCTCCGCTAGTAGCAATCGACGGCGAACGGCATCAAGTTTACCACTGTTGCCACTTTTGTTATCCAACTCATCAGGACGACGATTATAAAGCTCCCGCAGTGTCTTTTCTGCACTGGCAATTCGTACCTGATAAGCTGAACGCATCTCTTCATACACAGCTTTTGGTAACACTCCTGATTTCAACAAACTATCTAATTCATCTTGTGCTGCCTTACTTGTGATCAACTGGGCTTGCAATTCTTCAACTTGCTGCTGAGTCGCTGAAAACTTAGATAATTTTAAGCGTTTTACTAGCCAAGGCAAACTTAATCCCTGACCGACTAATGACACTAGCACACTGCCGAAGACTAAAGCGATGAGAACTTCTCGCCCTGGCAGGGTAGTGGGTAAGCTCAAAGCCAGTGCCATTGAAAGTGAACCTTTAATGTTGCCTAAAAAAAGTAAATGTTGCCAACGCAACGGAATTGGACGGTCAAACCAACGCACTATAGCGAGCAGAGGATAGACTGTAAGAACTCGTCCGACTTGATACGCCAAAACTGCAAGTAGAATTGCAGGTAAAGTCCTCCAGAGAATTACCAAATTTATTTCTACACCAATCAGCAAAAAAATAAAGGTGTTGACAGTAAAACTGGCATATTCCCAAAAACTCAACAAAGTGATGCGACTAGAAGCGGAAGTATTGCGAGAAAACCCTAAATTCCCAAAAATTAATCCAGCTACAACTACAGCCACAGCACCGGATACACCAATAAATTGCCCAACTTGAAAAGTTCCCAAGGCAACTGCCACTGTCAATAAAAGACTGCTAAGAGGATCGTCTAAACGGGCAAATATAGGTATGCTCAAGTAGCCCAGAACTAACCCGACGAGGCAGCCTCCTAGAGCGATAAATAGTAGTTGTTGAATTCCCTCTAGTAACGTGAGCGAACCCGTCGAATATACTTGCAAAATCAGATTGAACGAAACTAGAGCAGCAGCATCATTAAATAGGGTTTCTCCTTCAACAATGGTGGAAAGTCGAGAGGGTACTGGTATCTCCTTAAAGACAGCAATCATTGAAACTGTATCAGTGTTTGCCAGAATTACTCCTACAAAAAGAGCGGGTATCCAAGTCAGTCCCAGTCCAAATTTCAACACAACGGCAATAATAGCACTGGAAAGCACAGCTCCAGGCACTGCCAACAGAGCAATTGGTTTAAACGTGCTGCGTAGGCGGCTGACATCTGTATTAATGCCAGCTTCAAAAATGAGAATTGGCAGGAAAAGATTTAAAACAAGGGACGGGTCTAAACCAATGCGACGTGACAATAACTCAGTAAACGGCAAACCTGCCAACACTAAACCAGTGACATAAGGAAATCGTAACCGACGGGATAGTAGGGCTACACCAGTGGCAACGAGCAGGAGAATAATTGAAATCTTGACTAATTCGGTAACATTCACTTAGATACTGAGAATTTATTTGAATTCTATTAATAAACGTTGCCAAAAAGGTAATACAAAAGTTAAATTTCTGTAATATTTCTGTTGGTATAGAAGTAGCAAAGTCGACACTAGCCGCAATCATCTTCAGAAAGCGCGATCGCTTTAACTCAACTCAAGTAGTATCGTCAAATAGAAGCATTTATATGAACTAAATTAGTTCATCAAGTAAAAGTTAAACCTAGTCCAACTAAAAGCTAACATCGCCAAAATGTAACTCAGTTTAAAAAAAAAATAGAATTAATGTAATGGCTGAAAAGTAAAACCAGAGCCTGCAATATATTCTCACCATGCAAACCCTGGATCTGTTCGAGAAGTATCTTTTATCATATTAATTACTGTCCTTGGTCAAAGGCATCCGTCATTTGACTTAATTAACCAAAAGAAGTCAGCAAGATGACTTAGGTTGATAATTTAAAACCATTGTGGCGATAGACGTTAGCTATTAAATTACAAAAAGCTCGCTCAATACCTCAAAATTATTAAGTAAGTAAAAAATAAAATCCAAAAATTATTTTATGTTTGATGCTCTAGCAGATCGCTTGGATGATGCTTGGAAAAAGCTCCGCGGTCAGAATAAAATATCCAAAGCCAATATTCAAGATACCCTCAAGGAAGTCCGTCGCGCCCTATTATCTGCCGATGTAAATCTTCAGGTAGTCAAAGCTTTCATTGCTGATGTCGAATCAAAAGCTTTGGGAGAAGGAGTCATTTCTGGGGTTAATCCAGGTCAGCAGTTTATTAAAATTGTTTACGACGAGCTGGTCAAGGTTATGGGAGAAAGTAATGTTCCTCTGGCGCAAGCAGAGCAACCTCCTACGGTGATTTTGATGGCTGGTTTACAGGGTACTGGTAAAACTACCGCCACGGCAAAATTAGCTCTGTATTTACGTAAGCAAGAGCGTTCTTGTTTGATGGTGGGAACAGATGTGTATCGTCCGGCGGCGATCGATCAGCTGCTTACTTTAGGTAATCAAATCGATGTTCCAGTGTTTGAAATGGGAACTGATGCCGATCCTGTAGAAATTGCTAAGCAGGGTATAGAAAAAGCCAAAGAGCTTGGGGTGGATACTGTAATTGTCGATACCGCAGGACGACTCCAGATAGACAATGACATGATGGGGGAACTATCCCGCATCAAAGATACAATTAAGCCTGATGATACGCTTTTAGTAGTAGATGCGATGACAGGACAGGAAGCAGCTAGCCTGACCTACACTTTTCATGAGCAAATTGGTATTACAGGAGCGATCTTAACTAAGTTAGACGGTGATAGTCGTGGCGGTGCTGCCCTATCCGTTAGACAGGTTTCTGGACAACCAATTAAATTTGTCGGGGTTGGAGAAAAAGTTGAAGCCTTAGAACCCTTTTATCCAGACCGTTTGGCATCCCGTATTTTAAATATGGGAGATATTTTAACCCTGGTAGAAAAAGCTCAAGAAGAAATCGATTTAGCTGATGTCGAAAAGATGCAGTCGAAAATCATGGAGGCAAAGTTTGATTTTAATGACTTCATCAAACAAATGCGCTTGCTCAAAAACATGGGTTCTTTAGGGGGAGTTCTTAAGTTAATCCCTGGAATGGGCAAAATTAGCGGTGCAGACTTGGCTAAAGGTGAAACCCAGCTAAAGCGTACCGAATCGATGATTAATTCGATGACCAAAGCGGAGAAAGCCGAGCCTGACTTATTAGCCCAGTCTCCTAGTCGTCGTCGTCGAGTAGCCAGAGGCTCTGGGTTTGAGGAGAAAGACGTATCTAAACTAGTCAAAGACTTTACTAAAATGCGTTCGATGATGCAAAATATGGGTCGTGGGATGCCTGGAATGGGGATGCCTGGAATGGGAATGCCTGGAATGGGAATGCCTGGAATGGGTGGTGCGGGAATGCCGGGAATGGGAATGCCTGGAATGGATGATTATCCAGACCAGAGTAGAAGGAAAAAGAAAAAGAAGAAGAAAAAAGGCTTCGGCACATTATAGACTAGGAAATTGCCCAACTTAAGGCTAGGGAAAAATAGATAGATAGATTACAATCGTAAAGGACAAATTTGAATAACTAATGATTAAATTACGTTTGAAACGCTTCGGCAAAAAAAGAGAAGTTAGCTACCGCATCGTAGCTATTGAAAGTAAGACTCGTAGAGACGGTCGCCCGATTGAAGAACTAGGTTTTTATAATCCCAGAACAGATGAGACTAGATTAAATGTTCCTGCTATTGTCAAAAGATTACAACAGGGAGCGCAACCCAGCGAAACTGTAAGAAGTATTCTTAACAAAGCTCAAGTTTTTGAACAAGTAAATGCCAAATAAGACCGAATTATCTGGCGGTCAGATAGCGGGTAGTCCCGATTATGAGAAATTAGCTCGCTTTGTGATCGAACCTTTTCTCGAAAATCCTCAAACTTTATGCGTCAATTCTGAAATAAATCAGAGTAACGGCAAAATCTGGCTGAGAATTGCTTTTGAGCGAGACGATCGCGGTAAAGTCTTTGGGCGTGGCGGTCGCAATATTCAAGCCATCAGAACTACGATCAAAACCGCAGCGGTGACTCACGATGAGTCGGTCTTTATAGATATCTACAGTGATGAACCGCCCCAATCTGATGATTCTGGTCATCACGGTAGCGCACCTGGTAACTCCCGCAGAAGAAAAAGCCCTGGAAAGCCTGCACCCAAGATTGCAAAAAAGTAAAATTCTTGGTGTCATAAAACTAGACTTTGTTTGGGACAGTTATTGGTTAGCAGTTAGTTATTCCTCAACAACTGTTGACTGAAGAAGTCGTTGATGACTAATTTGGATTGCTAATTTAATGGCGGCTTTCATGCTACTGGCGTTAGCAATTCCTTGACCTGCAATGTCAAAAGCGGTGCCGTGGTCGGGAGATGTACGAATGAAGGGCAGTCCGATAGTAGTATTGATTGCCTGGTCAAATGCCATTAGCTTAACGGGGATTAATCCCTGGTCGTGGTAGAGAGCTAGGTAGGCATCGGCAATATTGGGTTTGACCTCATAGTTGCCGTACCAAGCCTGTCCTGGTTTTACCCACATAGTATCGGGTGGAATTAGCCCAACTAATTTTGCTTGAGGATAAGTAGCTTGGGCTTGTTTTAACCAGCCAAAGAGCCAATCTTGTTCTTCTGTGCCTAACTGTCCCGCTTCCCCACTATGGGGATTTAAACCCGCGATCGCAATTTTAGGCTGTTCGATCCCAAAATCTTGTTTTAGGCATTCAATCAATAAATCTAGCTTTAAGGTCATTAGCTCTGGAGTCAAGGCTTGAGACACATCTGCTAAAGGAATATGGGTTGTTGCCAACAGGCTGCGTAACATCCACCCTGTATAAGGAGACTGCCCAATAAACATCATGCCAAACTTAGCTACTCCTGCTCTTTGTGCCAAAACTTCCGTCTGACCAGGATATTCGTGTCCTGCTGCTTTCCAAAGTGATTTAGCGATCGGTGCGGTGACAATACCCTGAAATTTGTTCTCGAGGGTTAAAGCGATCGCTTTGTCTAAACAAGCAAAACTAAACTTCCCGCTGACGACATCTCCTTGTCCCAAAGTTATAGTCCCATCTATCGGGACATCTAAAATTGATAATGTCTGAGGATTAACTAAATCTTGTTGGGTTAACTCAGTTTGCTGTAGTAAATGTTCATAAGTAAACTGCAATAGTTGTCGATTGCCAATCACCATTATTTGAGATTTGGCAGCCAAAGAATCATCTGCTAAGGCTTTGAGAATAATTTCAGGGCCAATCCCCGCTGGATCGCCCATGCTGATAGCTAAAGAAGGAATTGTAGACATTTGAGATTCGCGATAATTAACTATAGATAATCTGACCTGATGATTTAAAATACCTATTATTGATTATGGTTGAGAATTAAAAATATAAAAAGCTAAAAGTGAGACAGTTGCGTCGCAAACTGTCGAACCCGAAGGGCTAAGAGCTTCAATCAAAATTCAAATCATCCTCTTAATAAATATCTAGGAAAAAACAGGAGAAATAGACATGAGCGCAGAGAGTATGTTGTTCAACGGAGCAATTTTATGTATTGTTTTGATTTTAGGCGGACTCAGCTTGGGCTTCCTCCTGCTGAAAATTCAAGGTGGAGAAGCAGAATAAGCTTTGATTGATTATTCTAAAAACTAAAAAGCGATCGCTCTTTGTATCGGGCGATCGCTTTTCTTTTGAGCATATATATTTAAGAAAAAGAGCCAATACCTAGATTACAACCACCAACTATCATACCCTGGCGATCGCGAATACTAAAGCCAAACTCTTTTCCTTCATCCCAACGCTACAAATAATTTATTTGCTATCCAACTACTTCTAAGTTTTGGACAAGCATATAGTAATGAGCGTTCTTGGTAATAATATATTGCACTATTATTAGTCTTGACGCGACAGTAGGTTTCTTGCATAAATATACTTTTTCGATGATAGTTTTTAATTCCTGACTCCTGACTTCATACCTAACCAAGATTTATGATTCGTGCATGAAGTCTAGTGTTAGTTGCTATCCACCGCAGGTAAATACCATACCCAATAGCTGATGAGTAACGGGTAGAGTATCAACAATCATGGTCACACATAGCAGCATCATGTAGAAGATAGAATACTTAAACATTCCACGGGCCAGTTGATTGCTGGTAGGATCTTGCTTTAATTTCCAGGCTTTGTAGAGAAACTTGTAGCCGAGGTAAACAGCGATCGCGCCATACACGATACTTAAATTACCTAGAGGATACATTAGTAATAGGCTACAGGGAACTACCAGCCAGCTATAAATCCAAATTTGTTTAACGGTTTCTTCTTCTCCTTTGACGACAGGTAACATTGGTACGCCTACTTCGGCATAGTCTTCTTTAATCATCAGTGCCAAAGCCCAAAAATGAGGAGGAGTCCAGAAAAAGATAATCGCAAACAGCAACCAGGGAACTAAGCCCAAATTACCTGTTACCGCAGCCCAACCAACCAAAGGCGGTATTGAGCCTGCTGCACCACCAATAACGATATTTTGGGTAGTGTGTCGCTTCAGCCAATGAGTATAGATCAGCATATAGAAAACAATGCCAGACATGGCTAGTAACGCTGCTAGAAGATTAGCGAAGACGGTTAATAAGGAAAAAGATAATATCCCTAAAACAGTAGCAAAAATCAAAGCATGAATTGGCTGCACTTTACCAGAAGGAATTGGGCGTTTGCGCGTCCGCGTCATCGTGTAGTCGATATCTTGATCGTAGATACAGTTAAGCACCTGTGCTGAGGCTGCTGCTAATGTTCCTCCTAATAAAGTAATTACCAGCAAGAAGGGGTCTACTCGGCCATCCGAAGCAATCCACATTGACGCTGCTGTGGTAATCAGCAATAAGGGAATAATCCGTGGTTTGGTTAATTGATAATAGCTTTTGATTACCTCACTAAAGTTTTGATTACTACTGGCTATACTTGTCCCTGTCATGATGATTATTCCTAAAATTGGTCTTGATGATTGGTGATATTGGAGTTGGGCAAAATAATTACTAAATTACTAAGCCAATAATTTGTTGTCATTGTTATCTCGTATTGCTAATACTGTGAAGGCAATTAATACTCCCAGTAAAATTGCTCCCACTGCTTGATGGGTAACGGTTAGGGGTTCAACCTGAAGATGCAGTTTAAAAGTAGCGATACCGAGTAAAATTTGCAAGCTGACTAATCCTGCTGCTGCATTGGCTAAAGTTCGCAGATTTTTATTTAACCCTGGAGTTTTCCAGGCGAACCAAACAACCGCTATTGTGGCTAAAGTAGGTGGCACTACTCCCAAAATATGAGCATTCATTACGTTACATAGCTGTGAGCCACCAAAACATTGGTGTAATGCCCAGCGTGAGCCTACTAATCCTCCTAGGATGCTTTGTAGGTAAACTAAGATAGCTGCACTCAACCCTATCCAACGTAGTTTTCCTGCTGCTTTTGTTCCTTGATATGGTGTTAGAGCCGTACCGATGATGATTAAAGTACTAAAGAATAGCAAAGCTGTCCCTAAATGTGCGGTAACAATATCAAAGCGTAACAGCTGAGTTACGGTAAGTCCGCCCAAGATTCCTTGAAAGACAATGAGGAATAAGGCGAAAGTAGCAGCCCAAGGTAACCAGTGGGGTAATTGCTTACGAAACCACCAAGATAATCCTGATAGAGCGATCGCGCTTACTCCAATTAAAGCTGCATCTAGACGGTGAAACCATTCCAGAAATACCTGTAGATTCATTTGTCTGGTAGGTACAAGCTGACCGTAGCATAAAGGCCAATCAGGACAGGCTAAACCCGCATTCATGACTCTAGTAGCACTCCCTACCGCCATCAACAGCAAAGTAGCGATCGCTATTTTCCAGACTAAACGTCTAATCCAAACTTGAGGTTGGGATACTTGCTCAGCATTGGTAATAGACGGTTGAAAAAATGATTCGGTCATAGCAAATTTGAGGAAAATATTTGGAAATAAAACTTGATTAAACTTGGAGAGATGCCTACGGTACAGCCTCATTTTGAGGATTTATACCGTATAGTTTGCCAAAAATACTATTCAGTTTGAGCGCAAAGCAGAATGCACCTGGGTCTTACTTTCAGTCCATTTAGTAATTGCCGAGTCTTGAAGACTTGCTCCACCAAGACATCGTTGACATTGTTAAAAAATGTTAAAAAATACAGTCGCTTTAAAATCAAACTATTATATTACGCGGGTTAACTTTATTATCTTTACTCTAGCGACCTTTTTCTAATAGTTTTATCTTTTTAGATATTCTTCAGATTGGCTGCTCAAACTAGCGAATAAAACTGAAATTTTGTGAAGAAAAAGTTAAGTTTAGCAAATACTAGCTTAATTTACGCTACCCCAATAAAGATCGGGGTTTAAAGATCCCAAACAAAAGCTGAAGAAACATTTTTATCTGGCAATAATTTTAGTTGGCTACCTGTTTATTCATGGGTAATCTGATCTACCCTAATAAGATAGGACGTAAAAATAATTTTGTAGCTAAAATTTTAAGATTAAAATTCTTGTCAGATTTTTTGCCTGTTAGCAGCAGACTAACAAGTTGAGATCCTTTAAACTGCTAAATAGACTAAGCAGTAAAGATTTGCGAACATACTACCCAGAATTATTATAGTGAACATTCCGAGCAGCATACTTACTCTGATCGCAGGAATAGCGATGACCTTGATCAGTTTATGGTACGGTCAAAACCACGGACTTCTGCCCACGGCAGCATCTAGCGATGCGGGAGACGTAGACGAGCTATTCAACTTTATGATGACCATAGCCACCGGTCTATTTCTTTTGGTTGAAGGTGTTTTGGTTTACTCAGTCATTAAATTCCGTCGTAAAAAAGGTGATACTACTGATGGTCCTCCCTTAGAGGGCAATGTGCCTTTAGAAATTGTCTGGACTGCCATCCCCACCGTAATTGTCTTTATCTTATCCATTTATAGTTTTGAAATTTATAACCGCATGGGCGGATTAGATCCGATGACGTCAGGAGATCCTGGTCCACAAATGGCTCATAATCATCATGGTGCAGCATTAGTAGCCTTAGACCCCAGTAAGCAAAATATAGCTTTAGGCTTGGGAGCTTCTCCCGGCTCAAATCAAGGTCTCAATCGCCTGGAAATCAAGGTCAACGGAATTCAATATGCCTGGGTATTTACCTATCCTGACACTGGCGTTATCTCAGGAGAAATACACGTACCTGTCAATCGCCCTGTAGCGTTAAACATGACTGCGGGAGACGTAATCCACGCCTTCTGGCTACCTGAATTTCGGATTAAGCAGGATGTAATCCCTGGTAGAGAAACTAATTTAGTTTTTACTCCTAATAAAGTCGGGCAATATCCTGTTGTTTGTGCCGAACTATGTGGTGCGTATCATGGCGGGATGAAAACCCAGCTTTATGTCCAAAGCGAAGAAGATTATCAAAAGTGGATTCAGGAAAACACTTTCGCGATGAATGATAACAGTAGCGAATCTGTGGCAATGAGTCCTGTAGCAAATTCCGATGATTCGGATGCAAAATTCTTAGCTCCTTATGCAAATGACATAGGGGTTGATGCTGCTGCTTTGGCACAGTTAAAACCTTAGCTTGTTTGCTAAGCTAATCCGCTAGCTGTATTTAAAAAGAGCTAATGGCTAATAGCTATTAGCTCCTAAAACAGATTAATTAGATTTTTAGATTACATACAGAATGAGTACAACATTAGAAAGAAATGCTCCCATAACAGCGCCAGAGCATAACGAACATCCTCAAAGAAAGTGGCAGGACTACTTTGGCTTTAGTACCGATCATAAAGTAATTGGTATTCAGTATTTAGTTACTGCTTTTTTCTTTTACTTTGTTGGTGGCGCAATAGCCGAGGTGATGCGTACTGAACTTTCTACTCCCGATCCCGATTTTGTGCAACCCGAGTTTTACAATCAGCTTTTGACTATGCACGGAACAATTATGTTGTTTCTGTGGATTATCCCTGCGGGGGCAGGATTTGCTAACTATCTAATTCCGCTGATGGTTGGGGCAGAAGATATGGCATTCCCCCGTCTTAATACGGTTGCCTTCTGGATGATCCCCCCAGGCGGTCTTTTACTACTAAGCAGCTTTTTTAACGGTGCGCCCCAAGCTGGTTGGACTTCCTATCCGCCGTTAAGTTTAATGAGCGGTAAATCGGGAGAAGAAATTTGGATTCTTAGCGTATTGATCTTGGGAGTATCTTCAATGTTGGGGGCAATTAACTTTGTCACCACTATCCTGTTGATGCGAATGCCCGATATGGACATTCACAGTATGCCTTTATTTTGCTGGTCAATGCTAGCAACTTCGGGCTTGATTTTGATTGGTACACCTGTACTAGGAGCGGCTCTAATATTACTTTCTTTTGACCTGATTGCCGGAACAGCATTTTTTAATCCTGCGGGGGGTGGCGATCCGATAGTTTACCAGCATATGTTCTGGTTCTATTCTCATCCTGCGGTATACATCATGATTTTGCCCTTTTTTGGCGCAATTTCGGAAATTTTGCCCGTTCATGCTCGCAAACCCATCTTTGGCTATAGAGCGATCGCCTATTCTAGTTTGGCAATTAGCTTCTTGGGTCTAATTGTTTGGGCGCATCATATGTTTTCTAGTGGTACTCCTGGCTGGTTGCGGATGTTTTTTATGGCAACCACGATGGTTATTGCCGTGCCGACGGGGATCAAAGTGTTTAGCTGGTGTGCGACTATCTGGGGTGGAAAACTCAGTCTCAACAGTGCGTTTATCTTTGCCGTTGGTTTCCTTTCGTCCTTTTTAATTGGTGGTTTGAGTGGGGTAATGGTGGCATCTGTGCCATTCGATATCCATGTCCACGACACTTACTTTATTGTGGCTCACTTCCACTACGTCTTGTTTGGTGGTTCGGTATTTGGCTTATTTGCAGGAGTTTATCACTGGTTTCCTAAAATGACTGGGCGTATGGTTAACGAAACCTTAGGTCGGATTCACTTTGTCATGACTTTTGTGGGCTTCAACATTACTTTTCTGCCCATGCATCAATTGGGTTTACAGGGTATGAACCGCCGTGTTGCTCTTTACGATCCTCAGTTTCAGACTCTTAACATGGTCTGTACGATTGGGTCATATATCCTGGCACTGTCTACCTTCCCCTTCATTATTAATATTATTTGGAGTTTGTATAAAGGAGACAAAGCTGCCCGTAACCCATGGCGTGCTTTAACCTTGGAATGGCAAACAGCTTCCCCCCCAATCATCGAAAACTTTGAAGAAGAACCCGTATTGTGGGCAGGACCTTATGATTATGGTGTAGATACGGAAAGTATCGATGGCGATGAAGATGTCCAAGATATGTTAGCAACAGTCACCGCCGAAGGTTCGTAAACAAAAGATATTGTAGGGGTTTGGCAATGCTAAATCCCTACCTGAGTTATTAATTCATGACAAATAAGTATATGCAAGGTTCAACCGTAGATAATAAATCCCAAATAGCGAATGCGAAGCTAGCCGAAGGCATCGCCTTTGAACAAGAAGCAGAACAGGGGCATCATGGACATCCCGATCATCGGATGTTTGGTCTATATATCTTTTTAGTTTCCGATAGCATGACCTTTATCGGCTTTTTTGCAGCATTGCTGATCTATCGGGCGATTATGCCCGTTTGGCCACCCGAAGGTACGTCTGAACTAGAATTGCTAGTTCCAATTATTAACACTTCAATCCTTGTGGCTAGTAGCTTTGTCATGCACGAAGGACAAAAAGCCTTGAAAAATGGTAATGTCAAAGGCTTGCAAAAGTGGTTTGCTATTACCGCAGCAATGGGTGCACTTTTCTTAGCTGGTCAGGCTTATGAATATTTCCATGCTGAGTTTGGTCTAACTACTAACCTGTTTGCTAGTTGCTTTTATGTCTTGACTGGATTCCACGGTTTGCACGTTTTGACAGGAGTATTACTAATACTCTCTGTTTTATGGCGATCGCGTGAATCAGGTCACTATTCTAGCAGCAGTCATTTTGGAGTAGAAGCAGCCGAGATTTACTGGCACTTTGTTGATGTTATTTGGTTAGTCTTATTCGTCTTGGTATATCTAATTAATTAATCTCTACGATAAATTTCTTCGATTCGAGCAATTTAATCAATTGGGGGCGTTGCAAAATGCCCCTATTTTTTTGAAATATATAATAAAATATTGGACTGATAAACCAGATGAAATATGCTGCAAATCTTTCAAGTATAATCTTCGTAACTTTTGGCATAATTGCTTTTCCTTTAAACGAAACCAAAAGAGCTTTAGCTATTGGGTGCGATACTTATTATCGAGTAACTGGACAAATCGCTGGCTGTAGCGATCTGTCTACTGAATTTGCTAGAGAAGTTTGGTTAGAAAGATATAGCGTTTGCTTGCAACAACAATTATCAAGAGAAATCTCTATTTACAACAATCAACTAGAAACTTATTATACTAAATGGAACAAAGATGCGGAACAAAATATAACCTTAAATAATATTTCGTTCCAGGAGCAAAATACATCGCCTCTTTCCTTATCACAAACCCAATCGGCAACTTATTAAGGAAACGCCGATTTCTGTAATCGAGAATAAATAAAATTAGAAAATTGATTTAGGTTATTGATTTTGTAGAAATGTTTAATTAAAGCATCTCTATTTTTTTATCTAAAAGTTTTCGCCCATGTAGTTGGTAGAGCCGATCGCAATTTATACTAAATCTTGTTCACAGAGGTTACTTTTAATTGCCCCCTTCGGATAGGTGTGGAATAAGCTTCTTAGCCAGAAGCATTTCCACCCACCCTAAATCCCCCAAATATGGGGGACTTAAAGAAATTCGATAATGACCTTTATCAATCGGATTTAGTATTAGATATCGCAACCATGAAAATAGGCGATTACCCTTCGGGCTTGCTCTAAAGGACTCGCTATGTATCGCGCTTCGCGATCGCGATAATTTACCGACTATATTTATATAGTTAGATGATCAAGCGGCGATCGCTGATTTACAAAAAGCGGCACAATTGTCTCAGCAACAGGGAAATACAGTACTTGATCAACAAACACAAGAGGTATTATAACAGGTGGAATAGATGAACGTTGAGCGCGTTAGTTCCTAATTATTAGCCAATAATTGCCGAGCAAAATGAGGCGATCGCAATTATTGAGCAGAAAAGTTGATTTTGTAGAATATGAATAATTGTTCATTGCTCCGATGAACCCTTTGCGTTAATAATTAAAAATAGGTAACTATACTTGGGTTTAATAAATAACGGCGATGAGCGCGATCGCCTTTGAGAGGATAATAAAATGTTAAATACTAAATCAGTTTTAGAAGTATTACGTCCCGTACAAGACCCTGAGCTACAAAAAAGTCTTGTCGAGCTAAACATGATTCGCAACGTGACTGTAGATGGAGGAAAAGTAAGCTTTACATTAGTATTAACCACTCCTGCTTGTCCTCTGAGAGAATTTATTGTTGAGGATTGTCAAACCGCGGTCAAAACACTATCAGGAGTAGAAACCGTAGAGGTAGAGGTAACTGCCGAAACTCCTCAACAGAAATCTTTGCCCGATCGCACTTCTGTTCCAGGAATCAAAAATATTATTGCGATCTCTAGCGGCAAAGGCGGTGTGGGTAAAAGTTCCGTGGCTGCTAATGTAGCGGTGGCTTTAGCTGCTAAAGGTTCAAAAGTCGGCTTGTTAGATGCTGATATTTATGGTCCTAACGCGCCTAATATGTTTGGCTTGTCTGATGCCAAAATTGCGGTTAAGCAAGGCAGCAGTGGCGAAATACTAGAGCCTGCTTTCAATCATGGCGTCAAGCTAGTTTCGATGGCATTTTTGATTGACCCAGATCAGCCTGTGATTTGGCGCGGTCCAATGCTTAACGGTATTATTCGGCAGTTTCTTTATCAGGTAGAGTGGGGCGAACTAGATTACTTAATCGTCGATATGCCTCCTGGTACAGGAGATGCTCAATTAACTATGGCTCAGGCTGTCCCAATGGCAGGGGCAGTAATAGTGACAACGCCTCAGACTGTATCTTTGATAGATGCTCGTCGTGGTTTAAAAATGTTCCAGCAGTTAGGCGTAAATGTACTAGGAATTGTCGAGAACATGAGCTATTTTATACCCCCCGATCGACCAGAAAAAAGCTATGACTTGTTTGGTTCTGGTGGTGGCGAAAAAACTGCTAGAGAATTGGATATTCCTCTATTAGGCTGCGTTCCTTTAGAAATTGCCTTGAGAGAGGGGGGCGATAACGGGATTCCCATTGTAGTTGCCCAGCCTGAGTCGGCTTCTGCTAAAGCTTTAGTGGCGATCGCCGAACAAATTGCTGCTAAAGTCTCGATCGCTGCCTTTGCATAAAGGGATTTTTTGTATTCATCCGTTATCGAATACAGTTCCCACTTCCAGGCGCATTCCATTAACAAAGTCCCAACCAGACTGAGCGCGTTTTCCCGCAAGCTGGACTTGTTTGAGGAGTAATAATTCTGAACCTGTTTGCACTACCGCACCCTGGTTCTTAATATTACTAACTATTTCTCCAGGTTTACCCGTAAGAGAGCATAATTCTGGATATTGCTGCTTTAGGCTGCTATATTCTTCTGGCAAGCTGTCGATAGTATTTTTGGTAATTGGAACTGTAGCAATAATCTTTAGTCTTTTAGCTTCTAACGTAGCAAAACAGTTGGGGAAAAAACCGCGCACCTGATTATGTATGGCGATCGCACTTTTGGACCAGTCGAGCGCAAAGTCAGATCCTGCGATCAGTCTGGCGTAAGTAGCCTGGCTATCATCTTGAGGAATAGGGGTAATTGCTTGTTCTAGTTTAAATAAAGTTTCTAATAATAAATCTGCCCCTTGGCCGGCAAGAGTCACGGCTAAATCGTGAGCATTATCCAGCAGTCCAATTTCTGTTTCGGCTTTGAGCAACATATCTCCCGTATCCATGCCCACATCCATTAACATCGTGGTAATTCCCGTAGTGCGATCGCCATTAACAATACTCCATTGAATTGGCGCAGCACCACGATAGCTTGGTAGCAAAGAACCATGAACGTTAATACATCCTAGTTTGGGCATATTCAAAATTTCAGCGGAGAGAATTTGCCCATAAGCTACAACTACGAAAAAGTCGGCTTCAGCAGCTTTAAGCCGATCCAGCGTTGGTCGATCTTTTTTAATTCTTTTAGGTTGCCAGACAGGTAAATTATGCTCTAGTGCTAGCTGTTTTACTGCCGAAGGTAGAGTTTTATTACCTCTACCTCTTCTCTTATCAGGTTGAGTTACCACCGCTACAACTTCAATGTCAGATTCCAGCAGTTTGATTAGAGTCGGAACAGCAAACTGAGGAGTACCAAAAAAAACTATTTTCATCTACTGAGTAATTTGGTGAAAGTTGTGAAATTGTCTGCCATATTGCAGTCAACTAAAGCGTTAATCAATTAGGCTAACTGCTTGAATTGGCTGTTCAATTTCTGCTTGATAAACTGGCAGTTCAAACCAGAAGGTAGTCCCGACACCTACTTCGCTGTCGATATAAACTCTGCTATTGTGCTTCTCGATAATATTACGCACGATGGAAAGACCTAAACCAGTACCTTCTAAAGTATGAACTCGATTTTCTACTCGAAAGAAACGTTCAAAGATAGCTTCTTTATCTTCGGTGGAAATGCCAATTCCCGTATCAGCCACTTCTATTTTTACGGCTAGCTGATTTAAAGTATTAGATTGTGCTGGGGTTTGGTAGGCACGAACGGTAACCTTACCTCCTGAATTAGTAAATTTCAGGCTGTTTCCTACCAAATTCGTCAAAACCTGTAGTATCAGATCGTAATTACCTAATACCAAGGGTAAATTAGGCTCTAATTCCTGATATAGTTCAATTCCTTTGTCTTTGGCGTTTAATTGACAGGTTCTTAAAGTCTGTTCGATTGGTTGATTTAAATCGACCTGACTCAAATTATAAGTGCGGGATGATTCTAAACGAGATAAATCTAAAACGTCATTGACTAAACGAGTCAGACGATCTGTCTCATGGTTAGCCGTATCTAAAAATTCTCGACGCTGAACTTGGGTTAGATCTTCACCATACTCTGATAACGTTTCAATGAAAGATTTAATGTTAAATAGAGGTGTCCTTAGTTCGTGGGAAACATTGCTAATGAACTGGCTTTTAGCTTCATTTAGTTCTACTTCACGGGTAATATCCTGAATCGTCATGGCAATTCCTTTGATATTGGCGCTACCACCATCCAAAACCCGACTTAACAAAACGCGGATAGTTCTAGGTATAGGTCGGTGAAGAGTAATGCGAAATTCATCGCGATCGCTAAAATGATGTCGTTCAGATTCGGCTAAAGCTAATTCTGATTTATTCTTTTCTAGTTCAACTTTTCTCTCAATCATCTGATAAAGAGGCTTAGTTAATTTAGTGGTTAACTCTGAGGGAAGGCGATGCAGCACATTATCGCCGATCGCATCTTCTGACCAACCAAAAATACTTTTAGCGGTAGGGTTGACCAGAATAATCTGCATATTAGGATCGATTAGTACCGCACCATCAGCGATCGTCGAAACTAAAGTTTCTAGCTTAGCTTTTTCGGCAGTTATTTCTTCAATGTTTTGCTCTTCATAGTTTTCTAGCTTTTCTGCCATCAAATTAAAGCTAGCGATTAATTCACCCAATTCCCCCCGCAGAGGCAGATCGATTCTCTGTTTAAAATTTTTAGCGGCAATATTTTTTACTCCCACCAAAAGTTCTTTAATCGGTCTGGTGATCATTAGAGCATTGAAGACGTTACCCAGGATTACCATAGCCCAGATAGTAATAAACACGGCGATAGTTACATCTCGCGTTAGATTTGATGATGCCACGATCGTTGGGTTGGGATTGATTCCCACTGCCAGTACCCCTAAATACTGACTATCTTGACGCAGAGGAACAAAAACATCTGTAACTTGCCCGTTAGGGGTCTGGTGCTGTCGGATAAAGGGCAAATCGCTGTTTTGAGCGTAGTCTTCAGGTAGCTTGATTCGACGTTTAATCGTCAGCGTGTTTTGATTTTCTGCCTGAGAATAGGGAATGCCAAAAAAGATATTACCTGAGCGATCGGCATAGATCAAATAGCGGATGCTAGAGGTGCTGCGATAGAAACGAGTCGAGAAATCAGCTAGACCCTGCATATCATTTTCCGCAACCAAAGGGGCAGCATTAGAAGCAATCAAAATACTGAGATCGCTGCCAAAACGTGTGTCGTTAATATTAGATTCTAATTGAATCGTATTAACTGCCCAAAAAGTCAAACTACTCATAATCAATGAAACAACCAGAGTAGCGGCAGCCATAAGTTTTGTCTGGAGGGTAAATTCCGACCACCAGAGGGCAATAATTTTTTTAATTTTGGCAATAAAGGTCAGCAATTTATTCAACAGTAATAATAAATATTAAGTTGCCTGAATTATAGTTTACCAACTGTGTAACAAACTATTGAGTAAATCTGATGATTTGATACTAATTAATGCTAATTAATTCTAATTTTATCTATACTTATGTCCAATATCACGACGGTAATACATTCCTTCAAACTGCACAGATTTTACTGCATCATAGGCGATCGCTACTGCCTGGGCAAAATTATCCCCTATGGCAGTGACACCCAACACTCTTCCACCATCGGTAACTAAGCGATCTTGCTGTAATTTTGTTCCTGCCTGAAATATAATTACTCCTTCTTGGTTAACTTCATTTATACCAGCGATCGCCTTCCCTTTTTCGTAGGCATCAGGATAACCACCAGAAGCAGCCACTACACATACAGCACTTCCAGCTTTCCAGCTTAGAGGCGGTAGTTGCTCTAATCTTTGTTCGACACAGGCAAGCAAAATTTCGTCTAAAGGAGTATTCAGTAGGGGTAAAACCACCTGAGTTTCAGGATCGCCAAAGCGACAGTTAAATTCAATTACTTTGGGATCGCCTGAGGGAGTAATAATTAAACCTGCATATAATACTCCTCGATAATCGATGTTTCTCTGATTTAGAGCTTCTAGGGTAGGCTGCAATATTTCTTGTTCGATTCTGGTCATCAATTCTGCTGTGACCAAAGGCACGGGTGAGTATGCTCCCATGCCTCCAGTGTTTTTCCCCGTGTCTCCTTCGCCAATGCGTTTGTGATCTTGGGCAGGAGATAAAGAACGAATAGTTTTACCGTCGGCGATCGCTAATACTGATACTTCCGCTCCAGTTAAAAATTCTTCAACTACTATTTTGCCAGAATCTTTACCCAGTAATTCATCTACCGCGGCGATCGCCTCTTCCAGAGTAGCCGCCACAATAACTCCTTTACCCGCAGCCAACCCATCAGCCTTAACTACAATCGGCGCACCAACTTGTTGAATATATTCTTTAGCAGTAACCGCATTGGTAAAAGTCTGAGAGACTGCGGTGGGAATATTTGCCTGGGTCATAATCTCTTTTGCCCAAGACTTGCTAGATTCAATTCTCGCTCCTGACTTAGTAGGACCAAATACAGCAATGTCGCGCTGGCGTAGATAATCAACAATTCCTAGCGACAAGGGAACTTCTGGACCGATCGCAACCAAAGAAATTTGATTTTCTAATACCGCCCGAGCAATTCCCGCAAAATCATCTACAGCCAAGGGCAGGTTTTGGCAGTTTTTCAGCGTGGCAGTACCGCCATTGCCAGGAGTACAGATAACCTGTTCTACGTTAGGAGATTGTAATAACGTCCAAGCTAAGGCGTGTTCTCTACCCCCGTTGCCAACTACTAATACTTTCATGATCTAGATAACTACTTTGCCGGTTTGTAATTATCTCATGACTGTTGATGCTTAATTGCTAATTGTTGAAAAAGTTGAGCTACTTGGTTTAAGTCTTTATCACCAGGCGATCGCTCTACGCCACTAGAAAGGTCAATTCCGTCTGGCTGGAGACATGCTAAGGCATCGGTGACGTTATTTGGAGTTAATCCTCCTGCCAACATCCAGGGCAGAGCTGGTTTGTACTGAGCCAAATTTTGCCAGTTAATAGTTTTCCCTGTACCACCGAGCATTTGGGGCTGATATGCGTCTAGCAAAAGAGTATCTACGCAATTTGAATAAGCAGTGGTTTCGGCTAGAGATGCGGCAGATTTAATCCGAAACGCTTTAATTAATTCAACTTCTGGAGCGATCGCCAGACGTAACTGAAGGCAAAAATCAGGAGATTCTGCACCGTGAAGCTGGATTGCGGTGAGATTGGCTTTAATTACTACTGAGGTTATTTTTGCCAGGGAATGATTAGCAAACACACCTACCTTGTCGGTATGAGATGGCAAATGCTCGGCGATCGCTCTGATTTTATCTGGAGTAAGATAACGAGGTGACTGCTCGACACAGATAAAACCAATACTGTCTGCCCCTAGTGCAGCAATTTTCTGACCCTGCTTAATTTGGGTAATTCCGCATATTTTAACTCGCATTGGTTCTATAACTCCTGAATAAAGGTTTTTTTTTGCAAAACTTTGGACTACTGTTAATTATTTAGAAGAAACGCGGTTTTGCACAGAGAGATTTTTATAATTCCTATAAACAAAACCATTGGCAAAAAATATTTAAAGAGCAAGAGAGTAGAGATTTATCATGATATCTAATTTTATTTTTGCAGTTCAGTACACTCCTTCCACCATTGACTGGAATCCTACCGTAGCCATAATCATGATTATGGCTAATCTGTTTTGCATAGTTGTCGGTCGTTATGCAATTCAAAATTCAGGACAGGGTCCTGATTTGCCCGTTCCCAAACCAGAAGTATGGGATAATTTTGGCGTTCCTGAATTATTAGCAACTACGAGTTTGGGACATATATTGGGAGCAGGAATTATTTTAGGATTAGGCAATGCAGGGGTTTTGTAGTAGTGAACCACGGACAATGGACTTCTGGCACGAATCATAAATCTTGGTTAAGTCAGAAGTCAGGAGTCAGGAGTCAGGAATTAAAAACTATCATCGAAAAAGTATTATTTATGCAAGAGGTCTAATGGAACAATATCTAATAATCAATTTTGTTGATTAAATTTCCATTTTAATAAACTAGGATCTAAAAATTTCACCAGTCTTAAGGGGAATTTGCTGTTGCTAATCACTGCTCCATATTCAGCATTAAGATAATCAGCGTAAACTGGTTGCTCTGTAATGTACGTACCAAAAAAAGCCAAGCCCAACTGTTGAACATAGTTTTGGGCTATTTTTGGACTAGGCCCGATCGCCTGTGTGGGTACGGGTATGCTACCAGCGGATTCATTTAGGGTAGAAAAATGTGTCCCGCCTTTAAGCAGCACCAAATACTTCTCGGTGCTAGTGAGCCAGGTAAAAGGAATAATTTGCTCGGGTAATGCAGGGGTAATCGGGTCAGCACTGCCCGAGATGAACATTACTGGGATATCAATCTCACTTAAGTTCTCTTGACCAAATACAGAGCTAACCAAAGGGTTAATCGCGATCGCTGCTTTAATTCGTTCGTCTTTTAATTCAGCTGGACTAATTCTAGCTGGTAGCTGTAATGCCAGGCATTGAATCAGCAAAGATAAATTCCAAGAGTTGTCTAGATCGGGGCAATCACGTTCGAGTGTATGCCAATTTAATTCTGCCCCTGCTAGTGCCAGAGTAGTATATGCGCCAAAGGACTGACCGATCATGCCGACATTGTTAGTATCGATTCGACTAGCGTAACTTTTGGCTAATCTATCGAGTAAAAATTTAATATCAAGAGGTCGATCGATCAATTCTTCTGGAGGAGTAACATTGCTATCTAAACCGCTCAGCAAAGCTTCAATTTGTTTCGCGCTGCTGCCTGGATGTTCTGGTACGGCAACCGCAAAACCATGAGAGGCTAAATGTTGGGCAAAGTAGGCAAATGTGGTCAGATCTCCACCCAAACCATGGGAAATAACCACTAAAGGTAATGGCTCTTGGCTTTTAGTTATGGGTAGATATAGTTCTACGGGAAAAGTGCGCTCGCGGTTTAAATCTTTCATGGTCAACATCTCTCGGCGATAGCGATATTCTCCGGGAATTGACAAATCTAAATTTCTAACTAGAGGCATTGTCTCAGCAATTTCTTGACGTTCTCTGAGTGATTCTTGTTCTACCGTCGAAATTGCGTAAGCATTACTTTGAACTACCTTGCTCAAATTTTTAACAATTTCTAATCCTTGGCTAGAATCAACTCGCAGCACATCGGTAGGAAATTTCTTCAGTACGTTGAGGGGAGTCAAGCCCTCTTGGTCTGCTGCTGCCAAAATTAAAGCAGAACGAAGCGCGTAAAAACCAGGTTGGCGTGCTTTAGTTTTAATTACCCGTGCGACTCGCTCTAAAATTTTCTCTCCCTGATAAGAAAAAAGAAATTGCGCGATCGCTAGAGGACCAAAATCAGCACTAGTACTCAAACCAACTTTAAACTGTTCTAACTGCTGTGGAGTTAGAAAATCAGCATAGCTTTTTAATGCTCCTTCCAGCTCGCCTGTTTGAGCATAAGTTTCCAAAGAATCAACCGATACCGAAAATTCTAACGCTCCATAATTAAGAATAATATCTTCTGCTCCCACTGCTTTTTTGCCTAAATATCCCCACAAACCCACACAACAGCCGATCTGTAAAGCTCCTAAAGTAAGACGTGACCAGATCTTACTAGGTTGTAAGCTGGTTCGGTTTGGCATTGAATTTGTGAATGAAGCAAGAATCATTCTAAATTAGGAAAATATGAACATTAAGTAATAAAACTATTACTGTTTTAACATTTTCGTTCGATTTATTTAATTAACGCGAATTTTGGCTGAGCTTAAAAACAATTTTTTTACCCAAACCAGCGGCAATTATTGATGAGAAAAACATACAGCTCATTATTTGTAGCCTATGGCTCTGGCGATCTAGAACTACCTTTACCCGAGCTGACATTGATTCAGGTCTACCTTTGGTTTTAAAATTAATGCTTCTCATTTCAGCTTTAATTGGCAGATTTTTAATTTACTATCAAATATTGACAAGATGAAACAGCTCAAAGGACGGGATCTACTCAGCACTGGCGATTTAAACACAGCAGAAATCACCGATTTGCTAAAATTAGCTCGTCAGCTAAAAAGCAAGGAGTTAGAGATTAAATGCAACAAAGTTTTAGGACTGTTGTTTTATAAAGCCTCAACTCGCACCAGAGTTTCCTTCACTGTGGCAATGTATAAGTTAGGAGGACAGGTCATTGACCTCAACCCTAGCGTGACCCAGGTTGGTCGTGGTGAACCCATAGAAGATACCGCTAGAGTTTTAAACCGCTACCTGGATATTCTGGCGATCCGTACCTTTGCTCAACAAGATCTCGAAACTTTTGCTAACTATGCCCAAATTCCCATTATTAATGCTTTGACCGACTTAGAGCATCCTTGCCAGATCTTGGCAGACTTGATGACGGTTCAAGAATGCTTTGGCTCGCTACAGGGCAAAACTTTAACCTATTTGGGAGATGGTAATAATATGGCTCACTCATTACTGTTAGGTGGGGCGCTAACGGGTTTAAATATAAGAATTGCTACACCCCAGGGTTATGAGCCAAAACCCGAAATTGTCAAACAGGCTCGAGCAATTGCTTCAGGCAAATCAGAAATAGTTGTTACTCAAGATGCGATCGCTGCGGTCGAAGGAGCGCAGGTGGTATATACCGACGTTTGGGCAAGTATGGGACAAGAAGAGCTGGCAAATCAAAGAATTCCGCTCTTTCAGCCCTATCAAGTCAATCAGCAGCTATTAGAACACGCTGACTCCGAAGCTATTGTTCTCCACTGTCTACCCGCCCACAGAGGAGAAGAAATTACCGCTGAAGCAATTGAAGGTGAGCGATCGCGAGTTTGGGATCAGGCAGAAAACAGAATGCACGCTCAACAAGCATTACTAGCTAGTTTACTGGGATGGGAATAGCATCACCCCCTTAAATAGATTAAATTCCTGAAATTCGACGTTCACACTGAGCATAGCGATCGCTTTCCATGTAGTTCAATAACCAGCTAGCAATAGTAGCCCGACGAGTTTGTCTAGGTCCAAATTCTCCTAGCTTATAACCTTTAAAATCCAATTTTTCTTTGAGAAGCTGTTTGTTTTCCTTGGGAATCGAACGAGTTAGCTTTACCGTTGGTGGACGATTAGCAATAAAGTCTGGTGGTTCGGGATATTTCTCTCTCCAGTCGTCGGCAACCTCGGTTGTATTCCAGGTTTGGCTGGCTGCATCATAGCGATAGCCTAAATAATGCCAAACTAGTTGATTAGCGATCGCATCATCTAGTTCTTCATTGAGGATTGCCCAAACTGTATCAGTATTTAAACGAGGTAAAGTCAATAAGGTAGACATAAATAACCTGAGTTTTTATAAAAATAATGTATGTAGATCGTCACTAATAATCGATCTAAATCCAGCATAAACCCAGGCAAAATATTTTTTCCTAAAAATATGTTGAGCAAGTTGGTTTAATCTTGCTGCCTGCTATCGGAATTACTTCTCTATGTACTTGCAGCGACAGTTTTTTAAAACTACTAATTCAATTTGAGTCGGATTGAGAAAAATTTGCTCTGGTATCAAACTGTACTGAAAATTTAACAATTTGAGTTGTATTGTCAGTAGCACAATTCAATCTCGTTCTTTGGATCTGCCAAAGCCAAACTTGATGAACGCTTTTAATCTGTCCGTCACAGAAAATGTTCCTCAAACTAAGCCAGCTATGAATAGCTACCCAGAGCTAGATAGCTTTTTAAATATTTTGCGATCGCTGATTCGTGAACCTTCGGTTGTGGGCTGCGAAGATTCTTTTTTTCGCGTACTCAGTCGAGAACTAGAAGAAATTGGGGTTCAGGTACAATACTATTATGGCGTTCTAGTAGCACAGGGTAGCAAGCCCCACGATCTAATCCTCTCAGCACATATAGACCGTCACGGCTTATTGTGTACGGGAGCAAATGAGTTTCAATATGCCGCCTTTGTTTCGGGCAACAGCAGCGATTTGACGGGAGACTCTGTTTCTGAACAGATGATGCACACCATCGAGAATCGATTTCAAGGACAGCAGGTACAGGCGCATCTGCCCTATACGGGAACTTATTTAGGTCAGGGATACATCGTCAACTCTTATATTTGCCCTGCAAGAAACAACCTAATCTTTGAACTGGATGGTTTGGAGTTTTTACAGCCAGGTACGCCCATTTCTTTTCTCGATCGCCTAAAAGTCGCTAATGGACGTATTTCCGCTCAAATAGACAACGTAGTTAGTGCAGCTTTGATCGTCTACCTGTTCCGCCGTGGTTTTTCAGGCACTGCCTTATTTACCGCCCAAGAAGAAGCAGGTAAAAGTTGGCGTTACGCTCTTTCTTGGTTTCAACGCCAGCAACTAACCACACAACGCTTGTTAGTCCTAGATACTAGCCCTTATCCCACAACCGAAGCAGCAGAAGCACAACAAGTAGTACTGCGTCACAAAGATGCCAATGGTTTTTTTGCTCCAGAATTAACCGCAGAAATAGCGCAAAAGTGCGAACAGATGGAAATTTCTTATTCTTACAAAGATGAGTATATCGAAGCTCAGAACAAACTACGCAGCCAACCCTATTCGTTAGGTCGAACTGAATTGGGGAGAATAGCAACAGCAACAGACGGGCAGATCAACGGCACTACTCTACAAATTCCTTCCACTGATTATCATACTTCCGACGAGACTACTTCTCTATCTTCTATTGAGGCAGTAATTAGGATATTGATGTCTTATGTGGAGTGAATAAAGCTGAGAAGATGCTGGGCTACAGTTTGAGGTTGCTCCCAGTGGGGTGTATGTCCGACTCCCCGAAGCCAAATTAATGCTGAATCGGCGATCGCCTGTTTGAATCTACTCGCTGCTTCTGTGCCTAACATTTCATCTCTCTCACTCCAGAGAATCAAGGTGGGCTGAGTAATTAAAGGAATACGGTTAGCTAAATAATAATAGCCACCACTGCGGGTAAAATCTCTGATTGCTCTTTCCCAGTTGGGCATTAATGAAGGCAAAGCAGCACAGCGAATCGCATCTTCGATATTGGCGTCGAATAAATCAAAACTTTTTCCCCAAAATAGAGTTTGAATCCTTCGTTGTCGCCAAAACTCTACCGCTAGCCAGTCAATTGGTTCAAACAGGAATTTTCCCAAGAGAAAACTACCGCTATAACCTACTGAATTAATTAAAACTAATTTATCTACTGCTTCAGGATAGGTAGTAGTAAAATCAATCGCAACCGCACCACCCATAGACGCACCGACTAGAATGACTGGACGTTTAATCATCTTCTGCCAAAAACAGTGCAGATGCTCCTTAATTGTTTGAGGATTGTAAACTATATTTAATAAACGTTCGGTAAACCCGAAGCCCAATAAATCTACAGTCCAAGTTTGTTGGTTTGTTGCTAATAAAGGATAAAGACGACGAAACTCAAGCAAGGAACTGTCAAAGCCGTGTAATAGAAGAATAGGCGGATTATCCTCCCCTAATTTTACATAGGCTGTATTAATTGCCCTGTTTGATAGAGAAGTTGAAATTGGAATACGCTTAATGCTTTTGGCTAAGGAAATGGAATCGCTATTTTCTAATAGGTTTGTCGCTTCGGGCAGAAAGTCAGGAAACATGATTAGGTTGTAGCGATCGCTATGATCGATAATCTTTTAAATGTACAATGCGATCGCCAGTTCTGCTCCAAGATTTAACCAAGATTTGATTATGTATCGACAGGGCATCTTAACTAATGTGCTTAATCCCAAAGTTGCTCTATTTTTTCTAGCATTATTACCACAATTTGTCGCGCCAACTACTAGCTATCCAATGTTTTCGTTTTTTTTAGGTTGTTTGTTTATCACTACTGGCACTTTGTGGTGTCTATTTGTTGCCTTAGTAGCTGCAAAAGCTTCCACTATCGTTCGCTCCCAAACTTATCTGCTCAATATAGTCAACGAAAAGAACTGGAGTAATTTTTATTGGTTTAGCAATTAGACTCGCTACCGAACAGGTAGAATAGATTACTAAAAATTGCTATATTAAAATATTTAATTTTGTACCTTGCCAAAATCAAAAGCTTTGCCTACTGTAAAACACAGCAGGTTTAATTCGAGCAGAAATAGCTAGAGAGAAAATGGCTTTGCTTTCTCTCTAACAGAAATTAGTTGGCATTAGCTAAGAGTGTCTTTGGCTTTATCTATTGTTTTGTCAAAAGTGTTTTGGACTTTATCAACTCTTTCTTTTACTTCTTCTGGTTGGTCATCAGTTACCTTGTCCATAGCTTCTTTAGCTTTCATTCCAGAATTTTCAGCTATTTGTTTGGATTTATCGTCATTACTCATTGCTGCTTTTTCCTTAATAATATTTCATTTTTATTACTAATAAAAATCCTAATCTAGTTTTATTTTCAACTAATCTATCAAAAGAAATAGTTAACTATGAGCGACTTTGTTGAGAAGTCCAATGCTGTAGTCTGTTATCTACTGCCAATCTAATAAACTGAGTACTTCATCAGCGGAAAAAGAACGTTTTTGCTCGATCGCCATATTTTTGATTCTTTCTCTAAACTCCTGATATTTTTCTGGGGGTAGAGGTTGATTGAGGTGATGCTCAAAAAGATATTGGAAATTGCTGGCGCCACTAAACTTACCAAACCAGACTTCGGGTTTTCCTTGGGCAAAAAGATAATAGCTAGAGCGATCGCAACATAAAGAATCAACATGAATACCTGTTTCGTAGCGCAAACTTGCAGGAGAGTAGGGGGCGTTGGCGTAAAATCCTTTGTTGCTTAAATAGTTAGTCACCTCAGCCAAAGCATCGTAGTTAATTCCAGCTACCCGCCAGCCATAGCGTAACTTTAAACCATTGAGAACCTGTTCGATCGCCACATTGCCCGCTCTTTCGCCAATTCCGCCAAAAGTCCCCGAAATTCCTGTTGCCCCGGCTAGAATTGCCTGGATGGTATTTTCTAAAGCCAAACCGCGATCATTATGGAAATGGACAGTAAGAGGCGTTTTATTGTTCGTAAATTCAATTAGATTACGCAGCCAAAGTTTGGTGTCTTCGGGGGTGAGAACACCCACGGTATCGCAAAGCAAGAAGTGACTGATGTAGGGCTGAAATTTAGTAATACACTCGACTAAGAAATCAAAATCAGCGCGACTGGCATCTTCGGCGGCAAAACAAATCTTTAATCTTTGAGCAGCAGCATATTTCAAGTGTGCTAAAACTTTAGTGATCATTTTTTGGCGGATCTGCTCGATCGCTGCTGGATTTTCAGCTGCTTGATCGCGAAACTCAGGATCTCGCAGTGAAAGTAAGCGATCGCTTACCGCATTAAACAGAATAATTGTTTCCACACCGCAGTCTTTAGAGCGATCGATGTATTTTTTTTCCATCATGGTAGAAGCAACGAGGGTTTGTTGCATTCCCAGATTAATTAGACGTTTAGCTAACTTAGCCTCTGTCTGATGTATGGCTGGCATCAAGGCGAGGTAATGCACTCCAGTCTTGACAATTAGTTGAGCTAGTTCATGTTTGGTTTGAGCATCAAAAAAAATGCCTACCTGTTGTTCTCCGTCTCTTAGAGTTTCGTCAAAAATAGTGAGGGCAATCGTTTTCATCACCAAACATTAGCACAATAGTAATACAGAATATGCGATTTAATTAAATAAAATGGATTTTGAATCAAGATATCGCCTCAGCTGCGACAATTTGCTATAAAGTAACTCTAAATTTGATAAATCGGTAGTGAGTGGGTTAAATAGCATCTATGAAACAGTTGGACGAACAAGTAAATATTTCTCTCAGTCATGGGGCTGAATTACCCAATTCTGTTTTAGCAACTACTAATTTATCAAAACTTATTCATCAAGCAGCAGCTAACAACACGGGAATTACTTATTACAGCGATAAAAAACCAGGGTGTAGGTTCGATTTTCAATCTTATGCTGATTTACTCACACAAGCTCAACGTATTTTAAAATCTCTGCGCGATCGGGGTTTACAGCCACAAGACAAGGTAATTCTACAGCTTCAAAATCCCCGATATTTTTTTGCTAGTTTATGGGGCTGTTTCTTGGGAGGTTTTGTACCAATTCCTTTGGGGGTAGATCTGGCGCCTAACCTGACGGATCGCAGCAGTATACTAAATCGAGCGTGGGAGTTATGCGATTCGCCGTTAATTATTAGCGATCGCGAGATTAAAGATTTAGCTTCGCTTAGAGTTGAGGATTTATTAGCTAACGAACCTGACGATCAATGGCATTGCGGTAAATTAGATGATTTAGCCTTGTTGTTATTTACTTCTGGCAGTACGGGAAAGCCTAAAGCAGTCATGCTGTCGGCGCGTAACCTCATAGCCAGTATTTATGGCATGGCCCAAATAAATCAGCTTACTGGGCAGGATATATCTTTAAACTGGATGCCCCTCGAACACGTGGCTAGTTTGGCAATGTTTCATCTGACGCAGGTGTATTTAGGATGTCAGCAAATTCACGTCAAAAGCGAACTGATTCTGCAAAATCCGCTACAATGGCTGGATTTAATCGATGAATATCGGGTTACGGCTACTTGGAGTCCTAACTTTGCCTATAACTTAGTCAATGAAAGGTTAGAGGATACAGCCCAACGTAATTGGGATTTATCTTGTCTGCGCTGGATGGGTAATGGGGCGGAGGCGGTTGTCGGTAAAACTACGCAGCGGTTTTTGAAGTTACTATTACCCTGTGGTTTATCGCCGAATGCTCTTAGTCCTGGTTACGGAATGTCGGAAACGACGTCAGGAATAACCCATTCTAATGACTTTTATCTTAACCTAAATCGAGAATTTGTTTCGGTCGGCGCACCTATCCCTGGAGTATCTTTACGAATTGTCAATCAAGCTCAGCAAATTTTGCCAGAAGGTGAGGTTGGCTTATTGCAGGTAAAGGGTCAAACGGTAAGTGCGGGGTATTATCAGCAGCCTGAATTAAATCAGGAAATATTTACTGCCGATGGTTGGTTAAATACGGGGGATTTAGGTTTTTTAAGTTCAGGAAGATTGACAATTACTGGCCGTCAAAAAGATGTGATTGTTATTAACGGGGTTAACTATTATAACCATGATATAGAAACGGTAGTTGAAGCGATCGCCTCGGTTACGGTTTCTTATACTGCTGCCTGTGGCGTTAAAGATAGTAACCAGCAAGAGCAAGTAGCTATTTTTTTTAATACCCAAGAGTCAGAAGATCGCTTGAGTGAATTAATTAATCAGATCCGCAAAAACGTTTTTACTCAAATCGGCGTCGCGCCAGTCTATATTATCCCCGTAGAGAAAGAAACTATTCCCAAAACGGCGATCGGCAAAATTCAACGATCGCAGCTTAGTCAAAGATTTGCCGCCGGGGAATTTGATCGACGAATTACAGAAATTGCCGAATTATTTAACCAGAGAAATTTAAGTCAGCAAGAGTTACCTGGTAATGCGATCGAACAGAAATTAGTTGAGGTATGGCAAGAAGTTTTAAACCTACCCACAGTTAGCGTCAAGGATAACTTCTTTGAATTGGGGGGAAACTCTTTATTGCTGATGCAGGTATTGAGTAAACTGACTGAATATAATCACTTGTCTGCGGTGACGTTGTTTCAATACCCTACTATTTCTGCTTTGAGTAATTATCTTAATTGCGATCGCGAATCTATCGCCGTACAGCAGGGTAAACGCAAAGGAGAATTACGACGCAAAGCGACGGGTAATAAAGATGTAGCAATTATTGGGATGTCCTGTCGTTTTCCTGGGGCAAATAATTTAGAAGAGTTTTGGGATAATTTATGTAATGGTGTAGAGTCGATTAGCTTTTTTGACGATGCAGAAATTCTAGATGCGGGAGTCGCTGCCGAGTTACTTAATCATCCTCACTATGTCAAAGCCAGTCCTATTCTGGAAGACATTGAAAGCTTTGATGCCGATTTTTGGGGTTATAGTCCTAAAGAAGCCCAGTTACTCGATCCGCAACAGCGTTTATTTCTCGAATGCGCTTGGTCGAGTTTAGAAGATGCGGGGTATGATTCTTTGACCTATGAAGGAGATATCAGCCTTTATGGTGGTGCAGCCAGCAACACTTATCTATTGAATAATCTTTATCCCAACCGTCATCTTGTTGACGAGCAAGACAGTATGGGGATAATAAATTTAAGCTCGATGGGAGGCTTTCAGGTTACTACGGCAAACGACAAGGACTATCTTACCACTAGGACATCCTATAAACTCAATCTTACAGGTTCGAGTGTCAATGTGCAAACCGCTTGCTCTACATCCTTAGTCACGGTGCATTTAGCCTGTCAAAGTTTAATTAACTTAGAATGCGATCTGGCTCTAGCTGGCGGTGTTTCCGTCCACTCTCCCCAGAAAATGGGTTATTTATACCAAGAAGGTATGATTTTGTCTCCCGATGGTCACTGTCGGGCTTTTGATGCGGAAGCGACCGGTACTATCTTTGGTAGTGGTGTGGGAATGGTAGTATTAAAGCTGTTAGAGCGAGCAATTGCCGATGGCGATCGCATTTACGGGGTGATCAAAGGATCGGCAGTTAACAATGATGGCGGTATAAAAGTCGGTTATCTCGCGCCCAATGTAGACGGACAAACTAGAGTCATAGCTGAAGCTTTAGCCTTTGCCAATATACCACCTCAATCTGTCAGTTATATTGAAGCTCACGGTACAGGAACAAAGTTAGGCGATCCGATTGAAATTACCGCCCTAACTCAAGCCTATCAAAACGATCGCCAAGATACAGGTTATTGTGCGGTTGGTTCAGTTAAAACCAATGTCGGACATCTACAAATGGCATCGGGTATTGTGGGCTTAATTAAAACTACCCTGTGTTTATATCATCAAGAAATTGCTCCCAGTCTACACTTTAAACAACCTAATCCCCAAATTGATTTTCCAAGTAGTCCTTTTTATATCAATACGCAGTTGCAACCTTGGGAATCAACTAACTATCCCCGTCGTGCTGGCGTTAATTCTTTGGGTATTGGTGGTACTAATGCTCATGTAATTTTAGAAGAGTTTGTCACTAAAAAAGCAGTAGACGAGCAACAGCTTCCAGCATATTTATTGACTTTATCAGCCAAAACTCAAGCTGCCTTACAAGAATTAGTCAAAAGCGATCGAGACTATTTATTCAAACATCCAGATATTCGTTTACCAGATATTTGTTTTACTAGTAATATCGGCAGACACCACTTCGATTATAGAGTGGGTATTGTTGCGAGTAACAAATTAGAATTAGTCGATAAATTAAACCAGATATCTACAGGTGAACTTGTTCGGCAGAATAACAAACTAGCCTTTTTGTTTACAGGACAAGGTTCGCAATATGTAGGTATGGGACAACAGCTATATAAAACTCAGCCTGTTTTTCGAGAAAATTGCGATCGCTGTTTGGAGATTTTACAACTTTATCTTGACCTACCAAATGTGAGGATGAAGGGCGGTTTGTTTCTACAAGATGAATTCGCTCTCAATCAGACAGAATATACTCAACCCTTATTATTTACGATTGAATATTCTCTGACCAAACTATGGCTATCGTGGGGGATTAAACCCGATGTAGTCATGGGACATAGCATCGGAGAATATGTAGCTGCAACTATCGCGGAAGTGTTTAGTTTAGCAGATGCTTTAAAGTTGGTAGCAATTAGAGGTAAGTTAATGCAAAGCTTATCTAAGAATGGGGCGATGTTAGCTGTTTTCTGTTCTCAAGCAGAAGTTGATTTAAACTTAGATGAAAATATCAGCATTGCGTCAGATAATGGAACCCATTTAGTACTTTCTGGGTTGCAAAGTGAGATTAATAATATTGCTAAAAAGTTAGAGTTACGAGGAATAAAAACGCAATTATTAAACGTATCTCATGCTTTTCATTCTCATTTGATGCAGCCGATTATCGCAGAATTTAAAACAGTGGCACAAACTATTAATTATTCTTTGCCACAAATACCGATTGTTTCTAACCTGACGGGGGAATTAGCCGATAAAACTATAGCTACCGTAGATTATTGGGCAAATCATATTTTGCAACCCGTTCAATTTGCGAAGAGTATTCAATATTTAGCTCGCCAACAAATAAATATTTTTCTGGAAATTGGCACAAAACCAACGCTAATAGCAATAGTAAAAAGTATTTTAGACCGTAAATTATTTTTACCTAGTCTTGATTCTAAACAAGATGATTGGCGACAAATGTTAAACAGTTTATCACAGTTATATATGGCTGGATTAGACATTAATTGGTCACAAGTTACGCAAAACTATAATGCTCAAAAAATATCTTTACCTACCTATCCTTTTCAGCGCCAAAGATACTGGTTCGATCTGCCTAAAGATATTAATCTAGTTCGGGCTCAAAGTAAATGCGATCGTCATCCTCAAAGATTAATTCATCCCCTACTTGGAAACCCATTATCTTCTCCCTTAAAACAAAAAATTTTTCCAGTTAATCTACAGGCTAATACGATTGACTGGCTACAAGATCACTGTTTAGATAACAAGTCACTTTTTCCAGGTACGGCTTATTTAGAAATGGCGATTGCATCTGGATTATTTAAGTTTAAAACTAACCAGTTAACTATTGAAGATGTAACTATTAATTCTCCTCTCTATATAAAAGATGATTTACCCGAAATTCAATTAATTTTATCTCCTAAGCAAGATACTGCTACCTGGGAGATTTATAGTTTAGATAACGGTGATTGGCAATTACATTGTGCTGGTAAAATTTTAGCTTCAAATCAAACAGCAACAAGTATTGAATTAGCAGCGATTAAAGCGCAATTTCAAAATGCTCAATTGGATGTTGAACAATACTATTTACAATGTAAACAAGGAGGACTAAATTATGGTAAAAGCTTTCAGGGAATAAAACAATTATGGGCAAAAGATAACCAAGTATTAGGAGCAATTGAGTTACCCAGTAATTTAAACAGCAGAGAATACCATTTACATCCTGCACTATTAGATTCTTGCTTACAAATATTATTTGCAGCTAAAGCTGCAGAAGATCGAACTACAACTTATATACCTGTCGGTTTAGATAAATTAAATCTATATACTCTGGCTGACAACAAAGTTTGGAGTTATCTCGAATTAAGACAAGATAATAGCCAGAATAAAATTATAATAGCAGATGTTTGGTTATATAGCGATCGCGGCGATCTAATTGCCAAACTTGAAGGCTTGAAATCTCAGGCGATTAATTTCCAACCCCATTGGCATAATTGGCTATATCAGCAGGAGTGGATTAAGCAGTCTTTACTAACAAAATCTTCTTTATCCAATCAGGCTGGTACGTGGTTGGTTTTTGCAGACAACACGGGTATTAGTGAAAAGTTAGTTACGCTATTCAAAATACAGCAGCAGCAATGTCATCTAGTTATCCGCAATACTGTTACAGATAACCCTGAAGCATTTCCAACTCTAATTCAACAGCATGAAGATATAGCAGGAGTTGTTTATCTCTGGAGTTTAGATAGTGTAGAAGATTGGACAGAGTGTAAAAGTTATTTGTATTTAATCCAGGCTTTGATCCAACACCCAGCTAATCCTCCCCTGTGGTTGGTTACCCGCAACGCACAACCTGTAGATAACTATCAACTGACATCAGGAATTAACAACTCTTGTCTTTGGGGAATGCAAAAAGCGATCGCACTAGAACATATAGAATTAAAATGTGTTGGTATCGATCTAGATCGCAATCCTACAGATAACGAAGCCGAAAGTATTTTTCAAGAAATCTGCACGGGAGAAATTGAACAGGTTGCATATCGCCGTCATCAACGTTATGTATCGCGTTTAGTTCAAGCTAACTTAACTGAATCTAAATTAAATCAACAGCTACAAATAAGTCATGCGGGTAATTTAGATAGTTTGCAGTGGAAACCGATTACTCGTTCACAACCTCAAGATCGTGAAATTGAAATTGAGGTAAAAGCAACTGGGTTAAATTTCCGCGATGTAATGATCGCTTTAAACTTATATCCTGACGAGACAAAATTTTTAGGTTTAGAGTGTGCGGGAGTAGTTACCGCAGTGGGTAAAGCAGCAGGCGACTTTCAACTTGGGGATGAAGTAGTTGCTATATCTGCCAACAGCTTTAATCAGTATCTTACTGTTGATTCTAGACTGGCTATCCATAAACCAGAATTCAGTTTTGCTCAAGCTGCAACTATTCCCGTAACCTTCCTCACTGCTTATTACACCCTTTCTTCTGTAGCGCAACTACAGCCAGGAGAAAAAGTCTTAATTCACGCAGCAGCAGGTGGTGTCGGTTTAGCCGCTATTCAAATAGCACAACGTCTAGGCGCAGAGGTTTTTGCTACGGCTTCGACTCCCAAGTGGGAATTGCTTAAGTCTATGGGAGTAACTAACATCATGAACTCCCGTAGTCTGAGTTTTGCTGAAGAAGTTATGTCTGCAACCCATGGTGAAGGTGTGGATGTGGTGTTAAACTCTCTTTCTGGTGAATTTATCTCCAAAAGTATCTCGGTGTTAAACGATCGCGGACATTTTATCGAGATAGGTAAACAGGGTATTTGGTCGGTCAACGATGTCGCCCAAGTTAAGCCAAGTATTAATTACTCGATTGTCGATCTGTGGCAAATTACTCAAGAACAACCTGAACTAATTCAGCAGATGTTGGCTAAGTTGCGATCGCAATTTATGACCAAAGAACTAAAACCTCTACCCCACAAAGTATTTACTCGGGACAACACTATCGCTGCTTTCCGCTATATGCAGCAGGGGAAACATCAGGGAAAAATTATTATTACCCAGGACAATAGATCGGATAAACGTGAGGGTAAACAGTCGTTTGCCCCTACCACTAACTGCACCTACCTCATCACAGGTGGAATGGGTGCAATTGGCTTGGAGGTAGCGCAATGGCTAATAACCAAGGGCGTAACTAATCTTGTCTTGCTTGGACGTAGCGGAGTAAAACCCGAATTACGGGACAAACTGCAAAAAATACAAGAGAATGCTCAAGTTAATCTTATTAAAGCAGATGTTGCTGATACAAATCAACTAGCCCAGGCTTTATTACAAATTGAATCTACATTACCACCCTTGCGCGGAGTAATTCATTGTGCAGGAGTTATCGACGATCGCAGCATATCTAACCAAGATTGGTCGAGCTTTAGCGAAGTTCTCGCACCCAAAGTACAGGGAGCATGGAATTTACACTCCTTAACCCAGAAATACGCCCTAGAAAGCTTTATTTTATTCTCTTCGGCTAGTTCTCTCTTAGGTTCGCCAGGACAAGCTAATTATTGCGCTGCTAATGCTTTTCTCGATACTTTAGCCCATGGTCGCCGTAGTTTAGGATTACCTGCGATCGCTATTAATTGGGGTGCATGGAACAATACGGGATTAACTGCTAACACGCAAATAACCGCTAGTCTGCAACAGAGAGGAATTGGCAGTATTAAACCGATTCAAGGAATAGAAATATTAGAACAGTTACTATTAGATTTTCCAGCGCAAATTGGCGTAGTTCCTCTTGATTGGCAGGTATGGCAAGAAAATAATCTTGCTACTCCTTTTCACAGTAATTTTGTTTTAACCAATACTTCGGGCAATAATACTGATATTAAACAGCAACTATTAACTATAGATATTACTCAACGCCGAGATTTATTAATTAAAAATATTAGTGAACAAGTAGGCAACATTTTAGGTATCAAAGATCTTAATAAGATTGATGTAAATTTAGGTTTTTCCGAATTGGGTTTAGATTCCCTCGGTTCAGTAGAACTAAGAAATAAACTTCAGTCTAGTTACGCTCTAAAACTATCTCAAACGGTTATTTTTGATTATTCTAATATTAATTCACTAGCAGATTATTTATTAACAGTCATTTGGGAAAATGTGCCAATCAAAGATAATATTGATTTTAAAGATAACACCCAAACTCAAGTTGAAACTATGACGGATGTTGAAGCAGAAGCTTTACTTTTAGAAGAATTAAAAGACTTTGATTTTTAAGCCGCTTTGCTAATAGCTATTAGCTTTTGAACTTTGAGAACGTTGAGTAATTTCTTGAGCGATCGCCTTTAAAGTATTTTCCAAATAACTTTCATAAATGCCATAAAAAAAAGGCTTCTCTGTATTGGATTCAGGCTCTACTTTTACCCGATGAGTCACTAGTATTTGGCGAGAATTTATCTGTTTTATTTGCCAAGTTCCTGATAAAGATTTTAGATCGCCTTGGAACTGCTGAAAATCTACTTTATATGGCTTAGTTTCTTTCGCCTCAATTTGTACCGTAAATTTTTCTTTAAAAAACAATAAGTCAACAACATTTACCTGCTCGAATATTTTGCGATCGCCTCGCTCTACAACTATCTTACTTGAGGCAATATTTGGCATAAAACTAGGAAAATTGTTGTAATCAGTTAATACTTGCCATGCTGTATCGAGATTACCTGTTGCCAATACTTGTCCAAGATAAGCTCCCTTTTCACCCTTAAGTATTACCTTGCCTTGATTTAAGTTAGTCTGTTCTTGAGTTGATAGTTTGACTTCACTGGCAGCATTCTGAGCCAAGACAGTAAAATTTAGACTAAAACTAATCAACCCAATAAAAAGAGTAATTTTAGTTAATTTGAGATAATTAAACATTAATTATAAGGGCAGTAATTAGGGTTAATTAAACATCAAGAAGTAACAATTTTAACAGAGAGATCGCCAATCTGGTTCCAGCAAATTAAACTAATTTATGACTAATCTTGCCTTGAATTGCGGAAATACTAACTACCCTGGGAGAAGCTAAATAACTTTTTCCTGTAGGATCGCCAGTACGCCCTGTAAAATTGCGGTTAGTTGCATAAATTCCCGTCTCCTGTTTACCTAACACTCCCTTACCAGAATTAATACAAGCACCACAGCCAGACTTAAGAATTTGCACGCCTGCTCGTTCAAAAATATCAAAGTAGCCCAACGCTTCTGCTTGCTGACGTACTGACACAGAAGCGGGAACAACATACATTTGCACGTTTGGGTTAACACGCCGATTATCTAACACCTTGGCTACCTCGGCTAGATCCGATATTTTCCCCCCTGTACAAGAACCAACAAAGGCGAGAGTAATTGGTACTTCTGGTAAATCACTAATCCCAACAACCCGATCTGGTTTTGGGGGACAGGCTATTTGAGGTTCTAAATGAGTCAAATCGAATTGGTAAATGCGATCGTATTCAGCATCCGCATCGCCTGTTATAGCGTCAAACTCAACTTGATCAACGGTCAGAGCAGGCTCCGTCGTTTTATATGCGGAGCGGTATCCTTTAGGACGGCGGAGTAATCTCTGACTTTGCTCTTGGAGATATTTAGCGGTAATAGCATCAGGTGCAATCAAACCGCACATTGCGCCACACTCAACCGCCATATTACTAAGAGTCATCCGTTCATCGATGGATAGCTGTTGGATAATACTTCCCCCAAATTCAATTACCTTCCCAATTGCACCCTGACAGCCGATCTTACCCAAGATAAAAAGCATAATATCCTTGGCACTGAGATGTTCGGGTAAAGTTCCTGAAAGCTCAAGCACAATTGTATCGGGAACACGAATCCACATATCCCCTGTAGCTAGTATGTTTGCCATATCGGTAGTTCCTACCCCCGTCGAAAAACTACCAAACGCGCCATAGGTACAGCTATGAGAATCAGTACCCGCAATAATCATTCCTGGATGGATTAAACCCTGTTCTGGTAACAAGACATGACAAATTCCCGCTGCTTCCCCAGGTGAGACTAGATCGAACAGCTTGCAGTTATATTGAGCAGCAAAATCTACCATATCCTGATAAAGCTTAGTAGCCTGGGAATCTACTCTAATATCATTAACTTGAATAAAATGATCGGCAACTAACACCACCTTGCTAGCGTCCCAAATTAGCCTATTTTCGCCAAAATTTTGCTGAAATTGCCGAAATACTGGTGCTGCGATCGCATCATGAGACATTGCCAAATCTACCTTGGCAAATATAACCTCCCCAGGTTGCACATAACCATTTCCTGAAGCTTTAGCGAGCATTTTCTCCGTCATGGTCATCAAGCGAGGTGCTGTATTACTTTGGGGAACAGTAATCTTGTTGTTTAGACGCTGTTGATTAAAAGCAGTTAATCCCCCTGCTGTGGAAATAGCTTTGACTACGGGATTGTCTTGATGATCGCCAATAATTTCCAAATCCAGACCAATATTTATACTGTTGCGGTAAAAAATTTCGGCAAAAGACTCAGCGCGAACTAACTTAATTCCTGCTGCTTTGATGGCTATGGGTGCATACTCCCGACTCGAACCACAGCCAAAGTTCGATCCTGCTTCAATCACCTGGTAATCTAACAAGCGATCGATGCCGATTATATGTTCTAAAACATAGTGCTTCAGGTGTTCGGGATCGGGGTTAGTAGTACGATGAGCAGGAATAATGTCATCGGTATTAATATCATCGCCAAGTTTTAGTGCTTTCATAATGTTTTTTAGCTATTAGCTATTAGCTTTTTTAAATATTGATATACATTACTATGTTTTCTTTCGATCTTTGGCGTATTCTACTCTATCACTTTGAACAATTTAATCGTTCCAATAAGTACTTCTTTGGAAAGGATAGGTAGGAAGGGTTATTTTTTTGCCACCACTTTTTTTAGCTAATACTTTCCAGTCGATCGCTATTCCTAATACATATAGTTGAGCTAGTCCAGATAATATTTGCCAATTGTTTGATTCAGATTTAATTTGAGAGCAGATAATATTTTGTGATGCGTTATTTTTTCTAGTTATGGTGGTGTTATTTAACTCCCAACAAATATCGGCTAGATCCGAAGCAACTAAAGGATTAGCAATTAAAGATTCGATTAATTCTGGTAACTCTTTACTTGCTGATTGTGATTTTAAAGCAAGTCTTGGTTCTTGATTAAGATTAGCCTTTCCCTGCCATAATTTTGTTGGGGTTTCCCCAGAAATAAACTGAGTTAATTTAATTTGTAAATCTGCGGTAGAAGTTACGGTAGTAGCTAAGCGATGATTAAAATGCGATCGCCCTGTATTTGTAGTACAGCAGATATCTTCAATTAAAAGATGGGGATGTAATTTTAAAAAACTAAGATAGTTTGTCGTGAGTTGAGACAAAGCTTGATTACTTCTGGCTGATAAAGTAAATAAAAATATATCTTGCTCCGTGTCTCCCCGTTTTCCCGTCTCCCCCTCCAGAGAAATACTAGCTTCTTGAACCACAACATGAGCATTAGTACCGCTAAAACCAAAACCACTAACTCCAGCTAGGCGGGGTTGTGCTGTTTTGTTCCAGGGTATCGCTTTCTCTGGTAGTTGGAACGGTAGATTTTGCCAATCTACATTATTATTTAAATTTTTTAAGTGTAGATTACGAGGAATCAACTTATTTTCTAAAGCTAAGACAGTTTTAATTAAACTAGCTATACCCGATGCCGATTCTAAGTGACCAATGTTAGTTTTTACCGCACCTAAAATTAACTGTTGATTATCTGGAAATACTTTGCTCAAAGCTTCAATTTCGATCGCATCTCCCAAAGCTGTTCCCGTACCGTGGGTTTCTAGATAACTAACCTGTTGTGCTTCGATTCTACTGTTAAGCAAAGCCTGTTTAATTACTGCTTGCTGAGACAAACTATTAGGAGTGGTAATACTGCTGGTGCGTCCATCCTGATTAGTAGCCGAACCTAATAAGATAGCTCTAATATTATCTCGATCGGCGATCGCATCACTAAGTCTTTTCAATACGACTATGCCGCAACCTTCAGATCGCACAAAACCATTTGCATCGCGATCAAAAGTCTTACAGCGTCCATCAGAGGACAGCATTTTTGCTCTTGAAAAATTTAGACTAATCTTGGGAGAAATTAAGCGGTTAACTCCTCCTGCTAGAGCCATATTGCACTCGCGATCGCGTAAACTTTTAATCGCTAGATGTACTGTGACTAAGGAAGATGAACAAGCCGTATCTAGCGAGATACTCGACCCGGTAAAATTAAAAAAGTGCGATATACGTCCTGATGCCAAACTATGAGTATTCCCTGTAGTAAGATAAGCATCAATCTCTGTTTCTTTTTGGTTCAATAGCTGATGCCAATAGTCTATAGCTGAAACACCGATAAATACTCCAGTCTGGCTACCTTGAACTAAATCGGCAGCAATAGCTGCATTTTCCAATGCTTCCCAACTAACTTCTAATAATAATCTTTGTTGCGGATCTAAACTAGCAGCTTCTCTGGGTGCAATACGGAAAAAACTAGCATCAAATTCTTTGAGATGAGGCACAAATCCACCGTAGGTAGAGCAAATTTTTTCTGGTGTCTTCGATTGAGTATCGTGGTATTTCAACTCCTCCCAGCGTTCGTTAGGAATCTCAGTAACAGCATCTCTTCCCTCTTTTAACAACTGCCAAAATTCCTCGGAATTATCTGCGCCAGGAAAACGACAACCCATACCTACTACAGCAATTGACTCATGTTTAGCCTGTTCGAGAGTCTTTAGTTTGCTTTGCATTTGTCTCAGCGCAAGTAAAGCCTTTTTAGTAGGAGATAAATCCATTGTTTAATCACCAATTACAATTAGTGACAAGTTAAGGTTGTGTGTTGTTTGTCAATTGGTTTGTAGCGCACAAAGCGAAGTAATGCTGCGTCGTCTTACGACGACGATCTGCGCGGGGCGTATAAAGGAGGACACGGGTGGCGAACCAAGTTCGCCACCGTGAGATGTCCGTGTCGCAGCAAAGCTACGACCATATGCGAAGCGGTATCCTTTAGGACAGCCCCTTGCGTACGCGCTGCGCTATTAGCTATTAGCTATTAGCTTTATCTATCAATGGCATACTGATTGTTTTTAGCCATGACTAAAGAATAAGATATTGCTGCGTACATTGCCCAAAAAGAACTACTCATAGTGGTTATAGTACCCTCGGTTAAATTCGACAGCAAAATATACGACATAAACAAAAGAGGCCAAAACCCTTCTGGAGCATTGGTTTTTCTCAGCAACGCTAAAGATTGCCCTATGGTAGTAAGAAAACTTACCATGAACACAATTAACCCAATCAATCCAATGGAGAGCCAAATATCGAGAAATCCGTTGTGAGCATAAATTATAGGTATTCTCATTGCCAACTGCACATAGCCAGAAGGTCCTTCATAACCATTCCAAAACGCAGCCAGTCCGTAACCCAACCAAGGACGTAGTTGAATCTGATCCCAAACATATTGCCAAATATCTGTTCTTCCTGATAAAGTCGCGTCTTTTCCTACAGAACCAAACAAAGAATCCGAACCAATATATCCAGTAACCAAAACAATAGCAAACAAACCAATGATGGTTAGGGCTAATACTGCTAAAATGAGCACTTCATATCGCCATCGGAAAATACGATAGATAATACACAACAGCAACATGAAGACAAAAGTACCTAGAGCTGTTGTGGATTGAGACAGGGTCATGGCAGCACAGCTAAGAGCTAACAAGCACCAATAAATCCAGCTATATTTTTGTCCTCGAAGAGCGTTTAAGCAAAAAATAACGCCGCTAGGAGCCATAAATGCGCCAAACTGATTTTTATGTGTGAATACGCCTCGCAAAGCGCCTTCATGGACCCCAGCCATTAATCCGTATTGGGGTATGGCTACTACAAACAAAACACTTAAAATCAATAGTAATCCATAGGTCCAACCTAGCAAATCCATCTGTTCCGTAAGACTGTAGCGGGTTGCCAAATATAGACCAAAAGCAGTGGTTCCGAGCGCGTAAATAGTAAACCTCAGAGTTTGGTCTGGATTTATTGACCAAAAATAGGAAAAACAAACGATTCCCATTAATATCCAAAGAAATTTATTGTCAAAAAGCACTGGCAGAAACCTTTTCCATCTCACCGTCAAAAGAATCAAGGTGATCGCGTAAATTAGGAGTGAGATCTTGGCATTGAGCGACAAATCGAAGCTGCTAAGATCTATACCATCTCCTTCATTAACTCCTTTAGTTAGAAGAAGAGGCGTGATGGCATTAGACATATGAATTAAAGCGAATATGGAAAAAACAAATTCAAAAATTCTCAGTGTACTGCCTTGGCTTTTTGTCTGTATATAAACGCTGTCCATAAAGACTAAAATAATTTAACTGTTTTTTAAGGTTAATCGATCCTCCATAGCTTTGACAGTAATTTTTAGTAATCACAAAAACAGAAATAATCTTAAATAATCTTACTCAGAAAGAGGAGTCGCGATCGCATGACCGACACACCAATCAATTGTGTCATAAGAGTTTTCAATCTGAGTGACTTGATAATTTAATGATTCCAAGAAATCAGCTAATTCTCGATACTTGCGTTCGTAACCAGCGCGATCGCTATCATCAACTTCATAGATAATGGTTGGCTGATAAGTTTTAATAGTTTCGCTCATTCCCTTGAGTACGTCTAATTCTGCTCCTTCAACATCTACTTTGACAAAGTTGGGAGGCGTAATGCGGTTTTGAGCAATTAGATCGTCTATTGAAACCAAATCAATAGTTACTTCTCCTGCCAAATCTGGTGGTGCATCAGCCGTAGCCAAAGCGTGTCCTCCAGAATACTTAGCCAGTAATAGTTGTCCTTCTCCTGAGGTATTAGAAACGGCTTTTTCAATTACTTCTATTTGGTTGAAATCATTTAGCCGAGCATTATGACGAATGCTATTAGCATTTCCTTCTCCTGGTTCAAAAGCGTAAACCTTGCCCGTATTACCGACTAATTTAGCGGCAATTATGCTAAAAAAACCTACGTTTGCCCCAATATCATAAAAAACATCTCCAGCTTGCAAATGTTGAGCAAAAATATTTTGAATCGGGATTTCATAAGTACCTAACGCTAATTCGGGACAGGATTCTCCTGAATTAAACTTTAATCCTTTAGCCACGCCATTTCTCACGGCTACGTCTCGCTGGCGTAAACCCGCACTAGCCAGACGATATTTTAAAGAACTAGGGTTGGAACTAGCTAAACTTTCGAGAACGTTTACGGGAAAAAGGGGTAAAAGGTTAAATACTGCTTGTTTAATCATAATTTTGCTCCTGCAACTATAGTGCGACGAAAGATTTCTTGGGTTTGAAAGAAACATTCTAGCCATTCTCCATCGGAGACATCTTTGAGTAGTCCCCAGTTAGGATCGTTGACTAAAGGTTTCATTTGAGTCTGATGTTGAGCCAAAGCAAGCTGTTTTTGTGACTTGACAGGTTCGATTTCAACACGGTAATTAAATTCTTGAACTAGCTGTAAACCACATTTTGCCTTGATGCTGGCTTTAAAATAGGCAATTTTTGAGTCTTGATCTCCTGTTTTCGTCCAGGGAAAATGATGCCAGTACCAAACGGGATATTCATAGACGGTAACTTCTTTAGTATAGTTTTGTAATGCGGCTAAAACGATTTGATTTGTCGCTAGATGATCGGGATGAGTTTCGCGAATATAAGGAATAAATACCTGCTGAGGCTGTTTTTGCTGAAGTAATTTATTGACCTGAGCGATCGCTTTTGCCGATGACTGCTGCAATTCTCCGTCACGAAAAGCCAAAAACACCACATTCTCTGAAGCTACGCCCAAGGTTTCAGCGGCTTTAACTGCCTCTTGTTGACGCAACGTAATTAACTCAGCATCTGGGATAAAGCGATCGTGAGAACGACTGCCATCGGTCATAAAGACAATTTTTACCTCTGCACCCAAGGCGCGTTTGCGCATAATTGTTCCGCCACAGCCGAGGGTTTCATCATCCTGGTGGGGGGCAAAAAACACTGCTGAAGCTGCTAAATCTTCAGTTGATAGGGGGTCAATTTTATCAATTTGCTTAAGATAGCGATCGCGCAACTGCTTTCTGAGAAACATTAGATTTCAGCTTTACTCCTATGTCTGCATAACAATCTACTAAACTTTCGGCAATTTGTGACCAACAATAGCGTTGCAAAACTTTTTTTCTGCCTGCTTTTCCCATTTCTCTAGCTCGATCGGGATCGGCGATTAATTCTACGGCTGCATCCGCTAAAGCCTGAGGATTTGCAGGCTCTACCAATAAACCATTCACCCGATCGTCGACAATTTCTGGCATTCCGCCAATTTTTGTCGCAATTACTGGAGTCTGAGTTGCCATTGCCTCGACCAAAGTCATACCGAAAGCTTCACTAAGAGAAGGATTAATCAAGACATCGGCATTTTGATAGTAAGGTAATAGTTCTGGTTGAGCTAGTGAACCCGTAAAAATTACTTGAGAAGCTAAATGAGGCGGAATTTTGCTTTTAAGATGTTCGAGATAATCAATACTGTAAAAAGGTTTTAGAGCCTGTACTTCAGGTTCAGGCTGCAAATCACACAGCAGTTCTTGAACAATTACCAGATGTGGTCCAGCAATAGTTAAGACAGCTTGGGGATACTGCTCTGTTATCTTGATAAAAGCATCGATTAGATCGTGAACGCCTTTTTCAGGAGAAATACGACCGACAAAAAGCAGTTGGGGCGCATTTGGCTCGTGTTGAGGGCGAGAATTAACAGAAGGTACAAAATAATCTGCATTGACACCATTGTTAACCGTGCGACAAATCCCCGCATATTCAGGTAAGCGAGTCTTAATTTTGTTAGTAATGTAGTCACTACAGCTAATAATTAAGTCTACTTCTTTTAAACGAGACGCGATCGCATCTCGATCCAGTCGATTCAACCATTCACAATGCAGATGGATAATTATCTTGGCATCCCGATTGCGATCGCGAATTATCGGCACAAATTGGGAGAAGTTATGAATATGAATTATGTCGCACTTGCATCGAGCAGCGTCTTGAGCGATCTGCCAAACATAGCCCAAATAAAACCAAGCAGAACCAAAATAAGGCAATTTGGCTTGAAAATTTAGTAAACTGGCGATTTTTCTGGGAATTTTCAACCAGATATCATCTGGTTTAATAGATATAGCTCGGTATTCTAGCGGAAAATCCGTTTTCAAGTTGTGTTCTGATTGCTTATTGGCATTGAGCTTAGCTTCGCAACCATAGTAGATAATCTGACCATACTTACTAAGGTAACGGCTGACTTGATAACTCCAAATCCCAGTTGAATCGCTACCCCTGGGTAAAGCGGCAATCGTCCAAGGTTGATTGACAAAAGATAATTTCAAACTAATGACATCTCCTATTCAAGTATTAAATAAAAATATCACCTTTTTAAAATATTTAATATCTACCTTTTGCCTGATGAATTATCAATTATTGTATTGATTGTTAATCTAATTACGTTTTTTTTCCTGCTATTTATTTACAAAGTCTTAATATTATTATTTTCCGCTTCACTCAAATTTTATCTTCAGCCATAGTTATGCCTTATGTGCAACATAAAAATTAAGAAAAGTTTACATATAAAGATTTAAAAAAGTAGCTAAATTATCAATTGTTAGTATAATTATTAAGAATTGCTACTCTTTTATGTTTTTTGGTCTATTTTATTAATTTTGAAAAAGTTAAGACAAAAACTTAAACATATTTCTCAGAAGTCAATAGTCAAAAATAGCCTTTGGGAATTATTAGCCAAGCTAGTTAATATCGGCTGTCAAGCAGCTTACTTTACCGTTATTGTGCGGGTTCTTGGCACAGAAAATTATGGTGCATTTGTGGGGATTACTGCTTTAGCTGCTCTGATTTTTCCTTTTGCTAATTTGGGCAGTGGAGATGTTTTAATTCAGCAAGTATCTAGAGATAGAAAAGTGTTTTCTACCTATTGGGGAAATGCTTTAATAATTATTTGTATTGCCAGCTTACTGTTAACAACAATTGCTTACTTTATATCTCCTTTTATTTTTGCCGAAATTATTAGTTTGCCAGCTATATTAGCTATTTTATTAGCAGATTTAACTGGTTTGGCTGTGTTTATGGTTAGTGCTAAAGCGTTTATATCTCATAATTTATTAAAAAATTCTTCTTTATTACAAATTATTAATACAATCACCAAATTATTAGCATCGATACTGTTAGCAACCTGTTATCAAAAACCCTCTTTATTACAGTGGTCTTATTTATATTTATTAAGCTCGCTAATTACAGCAGTCGTCGGGATTGTTTGGGTAAATAAAACTTTAGGCAAACCCAAGGTGCTTTCCCAGGCCATACCAGAGATGGCTAATCAAGGAATTTACTTTGCCATCGGCGAATCTGCTTATAATATCAACTCCGATATTGATAAAACAATGCTAGCAAGTATGTCTACCCTGGAAGCAACAGGTATCTATGGAGCAGCATATCGCTTAATTCAAGTTGGTGGTATTCCGATTTATGCAGTACTATCCGCTTCTTATCCTAAATTTTTTCAGGAGGGAACAAAAGGAATTAAGGGCTGCTTGAGTTTAGTCAAACGACTTTTACCTTTGGTCGTAATTTATGGGATTATTTCCTTAATAGGTTTTTTATTTTTTGCTCCTGGGATTGTTTATATTTTAGGAGATGAATATCAAAATGCGATCGCCACAGTACGCTGGCTTGCACCCATCCCGATTATCGGTTCGATACAGTTGCTCTTAGCAGATACCCTTACGGGTGCAGGTTTTCAGAAAACTCGCAGTGCTATTCAGGTAATCACCGCCTTAGGCAACGTCGGATTGAATTTCTGGTTAATTCCCTTATATTCCTGGAAGGGTGCTGCTTGGGCAACATTAACTTCTGATAGTTTTCGGATTATTGGTTTGGCGATCGCTGTAGGCTGGTTTTATCACCAACAAAGAACCAGAGTTTAATTATTCTTTCATCACCATAAAATTGCTAAAGCCACTGCCAGTATCATTACCCCACTCCCAGTTAGCGACAATGCCAAGACGATTAATACTTAGAGCATTAGCCCAGGGATAAACATCGGTGAGGGCGCGATAAAGAACGGTTTGCTGGTTAACCCGCACGGTATAGTTATTACCATCAAAGACAACCCTGAGGGTGTAGGGTTGCCCAAAAGCGATCGCCTTGCCAATGTTGGACCACACTGCATCGTAAATTTCTTCAAACCCATCGATACGGAAAAAACAAGAAATGGATTCTCCTTCATAAAAATCATCCAACCAGGTATTGATAATAATGTAATTATCTTTGTCCTGCCAAAAGATTAAGCCACCTCGTCCTTTTTCTCCTTGTCCCCTTTCTTTCCCTGGAGGAAAAATCGTTACTGACATATCAGCAAAACTAGAATGATCCCAAGCCACAGTATAGGCAGTACGCCCTGGTAAGGGATGCTCAACGCTAGCCTCTATTTTAGTAATGCCCGATTGCATTTTGAATGCACCCTGACCAAGAGTTTTTGACCAGACTTTATTGCCTAGAGAGGTAGTTTTGCCAGTTAAATCTCCTTGCCAAAAATTGAAGTCATCTTGAATAACAAGATCCGATCCTTCGCGCCACCAAGGAGAACCCAGATCGAGATTGGGAATAGTTACCGTGCGAGGATGAGCTTCAAAGTGACGTAAATATAAATTGGATGCCTTAAATATGGTTACACCGATTCCTGTAGCCTCAGCTAATTGCTTGTCTAGAGAAACGCCTTGCGCAGCTATGCCGTTGGGCCGATCGCCGACTAGCTTACCATTAAGATAAATTCTGAATTCTTGTCCGTCATCTAAAATTTGCCAATATGTAACGCTATTAGGCACAAGATAATCTTCAGTACTAATATATATTTCTTTTGTTTGTCCAGCCTCAATTAACTGAAGACAAAGCTGTTCCTGATTAAGACGACAACACCAATAATTATCTCGATCGCGAAATCTCCAGATTATGCCCAAATCTGCTGGCGCATCTCCCGTAAATATTTCTAAATGTAATAATCCAGAATTTGCTTGAGGATCGAGAATAGCCAGACTATTGTTTTCTCTTGCCACCAAGCCCTTTTCCGTCCGCTCAAAACCGCCAGACAAAACTGACCAACTTCCTCCTACCTCAGCAGCAGTATTCGTTAGGTTGCTTTGTCCTATTAAGGAGTCTGCTGCATGAGCCGTACCATACCAAGTTTCTAATTCAGCGATTGTCTCAACTTTGACTCCAGATACTCTAGTCTCAGCCCGAAAGCCAATTTGACCGAGAACGCTTTGATGAACACCTGCATACACGGTAGCTTCAGAATTAACGCCATCGATCGCTACTGGACGTAGCTGAGGATAGGCTGATAAGCCATAAACCTGTGGTAAAGATGCAGCATAGTAAGCTGCACCCTGTTCTCTCAAGATAACCACATAGTATACGGGGACGTTTTGCAGTCCCCGAAAAATAGGTAATAATTTTGTTCCTACTGAAGCTAGCAACTCGCCATTTTCTGCTCCCGTAGCTCGCACGACGAAACCATTGCCTGTTTGCGTTGGGTTATTTGGCACTGCATCAGCAAACCAACCAACTGCTAAATTATCGTCAATTGGAGGTAGAGGAAAGAATTTAGTCACCTCAGATGCGATGCGTAACCAACCTAATAAACGTTTTACTGTTTCCTGCTTTTGTTTACTACCCAACCAGGCTACAATCCGCTGCATTACCGATTCAGTTTCACTACCTTTGAGCCAACGAGAAATTCTTTTATAGAGCCATTCAATAGTTTCCGCTTGAGAAGTATTATGACCGTTAAGGATTAACACGGCTACAGCTAATCCATTCTGGCGTTGATATTCACCGTAGGCAATACCCTGTCTACCCCAGCCTGGTTGAATCAAAGGTTTAAAACGTAGGGCATTATTGTCTATAGCGATCGCCTTTTCTCGATCTATTCCCTTTCTCTCAATACCTCCTTTGCATTTAGTGTCGATCGTCTTACCTAAAGGGCGATCGTCTTGAAAACTATCGGTAAATGATTCATTCATCTGTAGAAACAAGTAAAGAAAAACTTTTCAACGTAAGGAGCGTACAAGCCCCGACGCTTCTGTGGTTCATGTGATTAATTTTTACCAATGAATTTGACTCAGAATATAGCGCAGACGGTCATAATCATCTTTCAACAAAGTGCTAAGGGTTCGACCAACATTAACTAACCAATCTCGATTTGCCTGACGCTGCCGATAGACATCCCTTACTGATGCTGCAACCAAGGACTCTACTGGTATATCTTTGGCTTGCAGCAGAGTTCTAAGAAAGTCTAGTTTTTCCGTAAAGTGAACTATTTCTTCGGCATCACACTGATAAACCGATTGGTGAATCTGAGGCGGACGAGGCGGTAAGTATTGATATATTTGACCTAAATTGACGTTATTTCCATTCAAATGGTTAGGAGCTTCAAAACCGACGATCGCTGCTTTAAATTCGGTTTTCAGCATGGCAAAGATCTGAGGCTGCTGCTCTCTTAGTTCTTCGAGAGATAAGCCCAAAGCTCTAGCACGGTGGACTGAATCAATCGGACTAGTAGTAACGTAAGTGACAACAGCAAAAATCTTGTTGCCCGATTCTTCATCAAAAGATTTAATCCAGCTACCAAATGGTGGCATTACGGGAAACTTCAGATCTTCTGGTTCGAGACATTGAGCTAAATATTGTGTTGTAGATGTTTCGATCACTTCTCCAATATGCTTCGGGTTGCGATCGTCAACTGTAAATTGAGGCAGGGGAAGACGCATTTTTCAATGATCGAGAATGAGGAATAAAGAGCAGAAAATAAGTTACGGCTGTGCCGATTGACTCGATTTGCTGTTATGGAAAACAAACTACTGGTCTGTCAGTTTGTAATTGATGAGTTTAAATAAGCTCTTAGCTCTTAGCTCTTTGATTTAACGCGCGAGTGTCAACTAGTCGCTAGTTACTTCATGCCCAAGGCGTACTATACCCCAACTAAATATGAAGCTTGCAGCAACGCTATTTCTTTTTGGTTAAGTTTACGGCTTCTAGTTCAGATAAATTAAAGGTAACTAACTTATCCCAATTTCCACCTTCAAATAGTACGGCAACTTTACCGTCGTCGATGCGCTGTACTAAGCCTTGGAAGTTATAGTAGATATCGTCAGAATTAGTAATTTTAACAGTTGCACCAGGTAAAATAATCATTGTGCTAAATGCGATCGCTTTTGATGTGGTTTATCTTATTTAGCATACCAAGTAAACTCTGTCAGGTTAAAACTCTTTAGTCGTAGATCGCATCTAATATTTCATCAGAAGTAGGGTTGTAGTTTGGTTCAGATAGCTGTATATTTTCTTTCCAAATATAATATACCTGCTCTAGACTTCCTTCATGATGACTCCATGAGCCTGAATAGTCGCTAAAATTTAGCTTAACTAAAAGCCATTCTTGCTTAGGCGAATTTAAAGGCGTGGTCATAAAAATAAACCCAGCTTCATTGTCGTGATACTCGTATAGTTCCAGGGAATATAAAGAACCTTGCCAACCGTATTCCCCTGATACTGTAGCCTCTATTGCTGCTTTTTCTGTATCATTTTTAGGGGTAAAAATAAAAGCTTCTTTTGGTTTGGCTGCATAAATCATTGGCGACCAGCTAAACTTATTGAGCATAAATTCAGATAGTTTTTTTAAAGCCTTTTTATCAGTAGTCATGAGCCAAACTTCTGATTCAAGCTGGCTGCTAATTGTCCATTTAATTCGATTCCTAAATCTATATGCTACTGCTGCAAAAGCATTATCTTCAGCTAGTTTATGATCGATTCCTACATAACCTTCATTTAACAGCTCGTCAATAGTTTTTTGTGAAGGAAAAGGTTTTTTATAGGAAAAGTCGTAGTGTGTTGGTCTAGTTTGAAGACCAAACCTAGCAGAGGTACTGTTTTCCTGGAGCTGATTTTTTACTTTATCTTTCATGATAGATACTACATCACAGAGAACTTAGATCTATTGTTCCCTAAAAATTATTAAAGATATAATATATGTCCTTAAAAATCAATAATTACTCACTGCGCAAGCTTTCTATCTTAAAGATATGCTGTGTAGTTTATCTTTTGTTTGATTGAAGGACAATTGAAATAATAAACTAGCTTACTTGGATTTAATTATAATTCTTAGCCATTACCTAAGCGAAGTAATCAAAACTTACCAAATTTTAAAAACCCAAATTATTTTGCACTATTTAAAGTGGTTTTTAAGCAAAAAATTAGTTGCTATAATTATTATAGCTTTGATAAATCCAATCAAAAAATATTTTTAGCTTAGACGTGTTACTAAAGCTAAATTTTTAGTTAACATTTGAAACGATTAGCTAACCAAGCGTTTCGAGCTAGTGCTAATCAATAGTTGAACGAATAATTTGGTTGATTTTTTGAGTTTTTGAAGAATTTAGCCTAAAGTTCATAAAAAGCAAATTTTGGCAATCTAATCCATAAAAAACCTGATTTAATTATTCCAACATATAGATAGAATAGATTTTGTGCTGTTAGTCTAAAAGTTATCTATGTCTGAGATTGGATCTATCCCCTTTAGTGCCGAAGAAATTGCCTCAGAAGGTATCAAACCAGAGGAATATCAAGAAATTGTTAATCGCTTAGGTCGTCATCCTAACAAAGCCGAATTAGGAATGTTTGGCGTAATGTGGTCAGAACACTGCTGTTATAAAAACTCTCGACCTTTATTAAGTCAGTTTCCGACTACGGGCGATCGCGTTTTGGTTGGTCCAGGAGAAAATGCAGGAGTAGTTGATTTAGGTAACGGTCTACACCTAGCTTTTAAGATTGAATCCCACAACCATCCCTCGGCAGTCGAACCTTTTCAGGGCGCAGCTACAGGAGTAGGAGGAATCCTGCGCGATATCTTTACTATGGGCGCACGTCCGATTGCGATTCTTAATTCTTTACGCTTTGGCAATTTAGAAGATGCGCGAACCAGACGTATATTCCAAGGTGTAGTTGAAGGCATATCTCACTATGGCAACTGTATTGGAGTACCGACGGTAGCAGGAGAGATCTACTTCGATTCAGCTTATGCGGGTAATCCTTTAGTCAACGCAATGGCACTAGGTTTGATGGAAACCAAGGATATTGTTAAGTCTGGTGCTTCAGGAATAGGCAACCCCGTACTCTATGTCGGATCGACTACTGGCAGAGATGGCATGGGTGGGGCGAGTTTCGCCAGTGCCGAATTAACTGATGATTCTATGGACGATCGCCCTGCGGTACAGGTAGGCGATCCTTTCTTAGAAAAGTCTTTAGTAGAGGCTTGTTTAGCAGCGTTTAAAACTGGCGCGGTAGTAGCAGCACAAGATATGGGTGCAGCAGGATTAACCTGTTCTACTTCAGAAATGGCAGATAAAGGCGGAGTGGGTATTGAATTGGATTTGGATTTAATTCCCGCTAGAGAACCAGGTATGACTCCCTATGAATATTTACTCTCCGAGTCTCAGGAACGAATGTTGTTTGTGGCACAAAAAGGTAGAGAACAAGAGTTAATTGATATTTTTCACCGTTGGGAACTTCAGGCGGTGGTTGCTGGTTCAGTTATTGAAGAACCAGTAGTCAGAATTTTATATCAGGGTGAGGTGGCTGCCAAAGTTACCGCCACAGCCTTAGCGGATGATACTCCAATTTATCACCGAGAATTATTAACCGAACCACCTGCTTATGCTCAAGAAGCTGCTCAATGGACGACAGATAGTTTACCAGGATGTGATTATCAGGGTATAGATGTTCGGGGAACTTATCAAACTTGGAACGAAATTTTGTTGCAGCTATTAGATACTCCGACAATAGCCTCTAAACAGTGGGTATATCGTCAATATGACCATCAGGTACAAAACAATACCATTATCTTGCCGGGTGGGGCAGATGCTGCCGTGGTTAGGATACGTCCCGTTGACGCTAACCCAGGAGATTGCACGATTGGAGTGGCTGCAACTACCGACTGTAATGCTCGTTATGTCTATCTCGATCCTTATGAAGGGGCAAAAGCCGCTGTAGCAGAAGCTGCTCGTAATTTAAGCTGCGTGGGTGCTGAACCTTTAGCAGTAACAGACAACCTCAACTTTGGTAGTCCCGAAAAACCCGTCGGCTATTGGCAACTAGCTAACGCTTGTCAGGGTATTGCTGATGCTTGTAGAGAAATGTCTACTCCCGTTACTGGTGGCAATGTTTCTCTTTATAACGAGACTTTGAATTCTCAAGGTAATCCTCAACCGATTTATCCGACTCCTGTAATCGGGATGGTAGGTTTAGTCCCCGATCTTACTAAAATCTGCGGACAGTCTTGGATTAACCAGGGAGATGTCATCTATTTACTGGGTTGTTGCGATCCTGCTTCGACTTCGCGATCTCCTCTCGGTGCATCTGAATATCTATCAGCAATTCATAACCAAGTGGCAGGAAAACCTCCAGTGGTTGACTTTGAATTAGAAAAAAATATTCAAGCAGCCTGTCGTCATGGAATACGCCAAGGATGGATTAAATCGGCTCACGATTTGGCAGAAGGAGGGCTGGCAGTCGCTTTAGCCGAAGCCTGTATTGGTAATAGTCTGGGTGCAACTATCAATATTGCCGTATCTGAATCACAACGTTTGGATGAATTGTTGTTTGGGGAAGCTGCAAGTCAAATAATTGTGTCGGTCGATCCCACCATGGTTGATATTTGGGAAACTTATTTGCGCGATAATTTAAGCGATAAGCTTGGTTACGACATGGCTTGGCTAGGCTGGAGCAAAATAGGCATAGTCAGTCAACCCCAATCAGAACTAGCTATTTTAACAAATGATAATCTTTCGTTAATTAATGTTAAAATTGACCAGTTAGCCGTTGTCTGGTCACAGGCAATAGAAAATAGATTGGTCTCCTGATGCTGCATATGTATAGTTTGAAAACTAAGAACTTTTTAGCCATCGCAATAAACCGATCCTCCATATGATATGGACAAGCGCGAAGTTGGAGAAAGACTCACCCGCGCCACCGTCTCGCCAGAAAACTTTTTAGCAAATCTTTTTAGCAAACAGTGAATTAGAAGCATTTTTTAAAATAGTTAGTCTGGAAAATGTTAAGAGCATTATTATCAGTAGCAAATATTTATTACCTGTAAATACTTATTACCTTAAGGTAGGAGCAAGCCAATAGCATGATGTCACAACAGTCTTTCGAATGGACAGAAAATACTGATTCTTTAATAAGCAGTCAGCGTAGTGACAAACCAGAAGAAGCCTGTGGCGTATTTGGAGTATATGCGCCTGAAAAAGCTTTAGAGGTAGCCAAATTAACTTACTTTGGTCTTTATGCTCTACAACACAGAGGACAAGAGTCAGCAGGTATTGCTACCTTAAAACAGGGACAAGTTTATTGTCATAAAGACATGGGTTTAGTATCCCAAGTTTTTAATGAAAAAATATTAGAGGAGCTACCAGGAGAGATTGCTGTTGGTCATACGCGCTACTCAACCACTGGCTCTAGCCTGAAAGAGAATGCCCAACCCGTTATCCTAAATACGAGACTGGGTAAGCTGGCTCTAGCTCATAACGGTAATTTGGTTAACGCTGTAGAACTTCGTCAGCATTTAAGCCAAAGGAAAGCTAGCTTTATTACTTCTACCGATTCAGAGATGATTGCCTTGACCATAGCTGATGAAGTAAATCAAGGCAAAGATTGGATTCAGGGGGCGATTAGTGCTTTCAAATTATGCAGTGGGGCATATAGCTTAACGATCGCTACTCCAGATGGTTTGATGGGAGTGCGCGATCGCAATGGTATTCGTCCTTTAGTAATTGGTATCTTATCAGAAGAAGACGGCAAAGGCGAACGCTATGTCTTATCCTCTGAAACCTGCGGGCTAGATATTATCGGCGCAGAATATGTGCGCGATGTTAATCCAGGAGAGCTAGTTTGGATCACCAATTCAGGCATGGTTTCAATCAATTGGGCAGAACAAGCCGAGAAGAAGCTATGTATCTTTGAAATGATTTATTTTGCTCGTCCTGATAGCGTAATGCACGACGAGACTCTATATAGCTACCGCGTTCGTTTGGGCAGACAGCTGGCGAGAGAATCTTTTGTTGATGCCGATTTGGTAATTGGTGTTCCTGATTCTGGTATTCCTGCTGCGATCGGTTTTTCTCGCGAATCTGGTCTTTCCTATGGCGAGGGATTGATTAAAAATCGCTATGTAGGACGTACTTTTATTCAACCGACTCAAAGTATGCGCGAGGCAGGTATTCGCATGAAGCTTAACACGCTTAAAGATGCTTTGCAGGGTAAAAGAATCATTATTGTCGATGATTCGATCGTGCGAGGAACAACTAGCAAGAAAATTGTTAAAACTCTTAGAGATGCAGGGGCGACTGAAGTACACATGAGGATTTCTTCCCCTCCCGTCACTCATCCCTGTTTCTATGGCATCGATACCGACAACCAGGAGCAGCTAATTGCTGCAACTAAGTCTGTTAAAGAGATTGAGGAGAGAATTGGTGTAGATACTTTAGCGTATTTATCTTGGTCGGGGATGTTAGAAGCAACCCAGGAAAATACTAATCATTTTTGTTCTGCTTGCTTCACAGGAGATTACCCTGTCACTATTCCCGAAGATGTGAGGCGTTCTAAGTTAATCTTGGAAAAGACAAAGGTTTAATTGTTGACGCCTGAGTGAAGAAAAATAAAGTTTCTGGGTTAAGAATGTTGGCGTTGGTGAATCACAAAAATGGTAGCGTGGAAGCCCCTTCTTTATAATCTGGGGAGGAAAAGCCGCCTTTGTCCCTTTTCTGCTCCCTGGATAACCAAAAACTCGACTATTTTCTTCCGTATCAGGAAGATCGAATACTGTACCGTCAATTGCCATCCATCGTAATCTTTTCAAAAAGGCTGATGGAGTTTCTCTCTTTGCCATTGGTCGAGCTAGTTTCTCAAAGAGTCTCGTCATTACCCCACATCCTACTCTTTGACGTGCTTCACTGATTGAAGATTTACGCTTGTGTCTTCCATTTGATTCCTTTGGGTATCCATGAGGATGATAACCCTTGAATTAAATTCTTCAATACATCTACAACAGAGTCTGTCGACCATAAGCTAAGAGCAATTACGCTTGGCGATAATTAGATGAGTTGGAAGTAGACGTTTACGTTTTTCTTGACTATTGGTTTCAGCCATCGCCTCATCAATAGCTTGATGAGACATGATTAATTCCAAAGCGGGAAATATTTCACTTACTTGAATTTTTGGGGCAATAAGAGTTAAGGGTTTGAGTTCCATGCGATTTGGATTACAAATACTCTCATTAACTCATGTTTTTGGCTTAACCGAACAGTATTGAGAGCCTTCTCGCTTTTGCTTTATTAGTATTGTTCCAATATATAATCACTTGGATTGCGGTACGTTCATCTTTAGTACAAATTTTTGAAAAATGCTATATTTCAAAATACTTATCACTATCTTCAGGAGGATGAATTAAAAATTACCATGTGGTGCTATGAAATAGCAATTTAAACCTGAAAATTCAACTATTTGGTTTGCGAATAAAACCATGGATTTAGAAAACATCCCCCAACAAAGTAAAAAGCTAATGAATCAAGTCACTGATGCAGTAGAGAAAACAGGCAAAAAGGTAGCCAATCAGGTTTCTAAACTTGCAGACGGAAAAGTAGAAGAAATTACGGACGAAGCGATCCAAGCTGCGGTTGACCAAGCCTTAGATATAATACAAGTTGCTGGTCAAAGAGTACGAGAAAAAAAGATCGACGGTGAGCGAGTGACATTAGAAGTTAGTGTCGGCGTAATGAACGTAGCTCATCTAAAAATAACTACTGACGTACCAGAAAATAACAAAACTGAAGAAGAAGAAGTTAATGTTGAACTTAGTTGATATCAATCTGCCTTTACTTGCTTGTTTCCGCCTCAGTCTCAGACTCAGATGCCGAGATTTTTTGAATCTCGATCTGACACTTTAATGCCTCGGCTAAAACATGACAACTGCGACGCGCTGCCCAAATTTCTACTTCAAGATTGTCTGCACCTGAAATGCTTATTTCTAGCTTTTCTTTAAATCCCTGACAAGTAATCTCCTTGACCCTTCTGTTTTTAGTTTTGTTCAGTGCCACGGCAATCCTCAAAATTCCAGAAAGAAGTTTGATAATGCAACGATGGCGTTTATCGAGTTTTCTAAACTTTTTGTGTTTTTTGCTCGGCTTTGCTTTGCAGTGATAGCGAGCTAAATGCTTGATTAGTAGTATTTCCTCATCAGTAAACCCTCTTGGATTGCTACGTTGAATCAGATAGCGCGAGTTCTTATGATGTTTTTTATATGAAACGTCTGATGTGAATTAGGAAAAAATGAGGAAAAGACTGAAGATGAAAGTTATCAAGCTTCTCATCAAAAATCTTCCCTCATGAATAGCATAAACTTTGAAAGCCTCGTAATTACAATTTTTGTCCTTGTCGATGACTGGTATCTAATAGAAGGAAAAGCTTTAAAAGGAATTTCTCCAGGTGCTAAACCAGAAATGAGCGATAGCGAAGTCATGACACTAGCATTGGTCATGGACTATTTACCATTTCCAGGAGAGACTCAATTCATCGGATTTATCCGTGCCAATTATGGGCATTGGTTTCCTCAGTTGCTAGACCAGAGCCAATTCAATCGACGCTTACGAAAATTAGGTCGAATGCTAGAAATGTTAAGAAGAAAATGGGTTAAGCAGTTGGGAGTAGAAAACTTAGAAAGCTGTGTTATTGACACCAAACCTATACCAATTATGGGCTACAGAAGAAGCAAAAAACATAGTGACTTTGATGGAAGTGCAGATTATGGATATTGTGCAGCTAGAAAGATGAGCGCGAGGCACGCTGCTTCGCAAGCAGCTTGTGCAATCGCGCTGTTGAAGTATTTCGGCTACAAGTTAGTCATGCTCTCAACTTTGGAGGGAATACCGATTGCTTCTGACTTAGTTTCGGCTAACACTGATGAGCGACAAGCAGTAGAGGGCGTTTTGGAATTAGTTCAAGGTTGTGATGTTTATGGGGACAAAGGTTTCATTGGACAAGATTGGCAAGAAGAAATTATCAGTTCAACAGGAAATCGAATTTTGACAATTCAACGTTGCAATCAACTCCGTCAGAATTCCAGCACCTTAAAACGTTTGATTAGTCGAGTTCGACAAAGAATCGAAGGCGTTTTTCAGGAAATTCAAAACACTGGTCGTAATCCTGAACGGCTATTAAGTAAGACCGTTGTTGGTTTTGCTACCCATATGGCAGCTAAGATTACCTCTCATACTTTACGTATTCTCCTTCGCCGCCAGTTCGGAATTGATGTTCAAACTTTTCAATCTGTAGCTATTCGTTAAAATTTAATTCACATCAGACGTATCAAGTAAACGTAGAACTCCTAAAGGCAGGCTATCCCCGAAGAACATTTTATGGCGATCTACTACCACCATCTCCGTACTGCCACCACCAATATCGATAATTAATGCTCTATCTTCTTCCAGGGCAATTGAATTACGGACAGCTAGCAAAATCAACCTCGCTTCTTCTTTCCCTGAAATGATTTTAGGACAAAGACCAGTTTGAGCCACTACTTCCTTTAAAAAATCTTCCCCGTTGTGTGCTTCGCGAATAGCACTAGTTGCAGCAGTAACAATTTCGTCTACCTCCAGAAGATCGGCTAGTTGAACGTAGCGAGTAATAGTCTCTAGACCAAATTGAAAGGCGCGATCGCTGATATAGTTAGATGCAAATACTCCTGCCCCTAACTTTACCATCTCCTTCTCGCGTTCGATAATATCAAAGCTGCTCTTACTAGTTGCCTCTACGACAATCATATGGATGGAATTAGTGCCTATGTCGATCGCTGCTAACTTCATTTATTGAATAGATTGATTTAACTGTTGAATAATATGTTATTTAATCTAGCTAAAAATTGAGATTAATTACCGAATATTATGATAATTAAAATAATAAAATCTATTGAAGAGTTATTAGCAATAATTTTAGATTATGTCAGAGTTAACAAGATGTTTAGAAACAGTTTTGATTTAATTGACTAAAATAATTGTTATTAAAAATAATGCAGTATCAAACAACAGCAGGATGGTCGCTAATCACTTCAGGATTAACTACGCTTTTACTTAACGTTCTTCCAGGCAACTCTCTTTGGTGGGGAATTGCTTTTTTAATAATCGGTGGCGTAGTACTTTTTGTTAGGAAAAAAGATCTGGCTAATTCTTAACTCTATTAGTGAGAAAAAAGTTAGTATTAATTAATTTATTGGTAGTAAAAGTGATTAGGCTTACGCCTAGCCGACCGATTGTACTCTATTATTGCAAAAGCTGGATTTTTTCAGCAACTAAAACTGGCTTTTGAGCATACTCGGCTTCAATTTCTGCTTGAATCGATAAATCCCAACCCAGATCGTAATCTCGCTCTAACTCTATCACCACTAATGGACGTAACGTGCCATATATAATTGCAGTCTGCTCTTTATAGAGTTCAATTCTCGGTTTGGGTTGGATTACGATTAAATCTTCTCCGCCAAATACTTGTTCTTCATCAAGTTCAAAAATACCATAGCTTTTAAGATCTTCTAGCTCTCCTTTGACTGCTAATGGCTTATTGTAATATGCTTGGGGATTGGAAGTTAAATCTTCTGGATCGGGTGAAAGGGTTAGTGAGTCGGCAATAATTACAGGCTGGTTTTCGTATTGAGCATAAAGATCGCCATTGAGCTTCAATCCGTACTTCTGTTCAAGATCGGTCAAAGTTAACTTTTCTACTGTGCCACGAACTAAAATTTCGAGAGTTGATTCATTAGAAAATAATAAAGGCATTTTAGATATATTGAGAACTAAAATAGTGTCGCCACTAAAAGCCCGATCCTTGTCTAAGACAAAACCTTTTTTTCCTACTGTTTTTAGAACATTATTGCGAACTAATACAGATTGTCCAATATAACTTTCAAGATGTCGGGTAATCTCTGCTACATCTGTTAAACCATCTCGGTCAACTATAATTTTTGAATTACTCGCACAGGCAGATATAGTAGTAAAAATGAGCATGGCGATTAGGCTTACGTCTAGCTTACGAATAGCCATCAGGGATGACTTTTCTTTGGCTTTAGGAGTTAAATAAGCTTTATTTAATGGCATAACGTCGATAGATAGCAGCGACGAACATATATAGTCCATAGCAAATAAAACCTACACCAATCGATCCCAGCCAAAACCATCCTAAAGGACTTGTTGCCAACAGCCGCAAAGCGTTTTGTAATCCTCCTGCAAGTTCTGAATTGCCAGAAATAGCAGCCTGGATTAAGAAGATACCCGTCAAAACAAAAGCTACGCCTCTTGCTGTCACACCTAGTTTGCCAATGCCTATAGTCCATTTCTCTAATCGATGGTGAATATCGCTCTTCTCAAACTCACTGATATAACCACCAGTATATGCTCCACAAACATAAATCAGCCCGATAGTTGTCACGGCAATTCCCCCTAGTAAAATTAGCCATTCTCCTAAAGCGCGATCGAATAATTGATTTACTAAATCTTCAATCGTATCGTCATGCTCTCCCAATTCAAAAACAATATTGAGAGCCGAATAAGCAACCCCAGCATAGCTCAAAGCACTCATTAAGTAGCCAAGGCGTTGAAAGATGCCACTGAAATTGGAACTAGAATGTCCTGAAATTAGCAAAAACTGAAGCAATCTTCGCAACACATATCCAATTAAAGCGATCGCTAGTAAACAAGCTAACATTTTGCCTAACGGCTGGTGTGTCAAAAAGGTTAAGGTAAGATATGTTCCAGATGCTTGATGGCTGGGAGTTACAGCAGCTTGGACTGCTAAGATACCAATTAATAAGTAGATAGTTCCTTTGGCTGCATATCCGATTAAAATGTATCGTCTCAACCAAGGATTAGTAATTAATTTATTTAACCATTGCTGCATTAGCTAGCTCGATCTCTAGGAATAATACGATCTTACTTTTATTAAGATTATCCTTATAAATACAGATTGAATGCGATCGCTTTAATCAACAGAGAAATATTAATATTAAGTGATTTAGAAATGTGTTTAATAAATCCAGAATCGATTGAACGTTGTTGATCGCCATTACTAGAAACCAGGTATGTATCATCCTTTGGACAGTTGGCGAGAATATCTAACCATAGCTGTATTTGGCTAATCAAGATTTGAGAATTTAATTCTACTCATAACAGATGAACCCAAAAATATTTAAAATAGATTGCAGATCGAGATATGAAGCCATGCACTGATAACGCTCCGCAATCGAGTATCTGCTAAATTAATTGATAGTTTTGTACAATCGGCATTGCTTAAAAATTAATGTCCATTAAAATTAAGACAACTCACAACCTATGAATCCAGACGATCGCAAATTTGCTTTACTAGTATTAGGAATACCCCTAATAGGGTTGCTTTACTGTGGTTTAGGAATAACCGCCATGACATCTTTTGCTATCGTAAGAGAGAATCCATTAGTTTCTGGAGCGATTTTTATTCTGCTGCCATTTTGCATTGCTGCTTATACCTGGATCTCTGCTTCAGCCAAAGCCTATAAAAAGTAGGATCTCGATCTTGTTGCACCAAAATTTAGCAACAAGCTTAAAGCCTCTTGGCAAGCAGATTACCAAAATGTTAAATCAATTTTCCCTAATTTTCCCTAAATAGCGATCGCTCTTTTAAGCTAAAAGTCTATTTATTTATCTAGTTCAGCTTCAATTGCTTGAATCAACTCAGCAGAAGTAGGAGTTACGCCACTACCAAACCGAGCCACAACCTCGCCTTGTTTACCAATCAAAAACTTCTCAAAGTTCCAAGCCACATCACCCTTTGGCTCAACGGAACTAGTGAGAGTTTGATATAAAGGATGCTGCTGTGAACCCTTTGCGTGAACTTTGTCAAACAATTCAAAGCTAATACCGTAGTTAGTTTCGCAAAAATCAGCAATTTCTGCGTTTGTTCCTGGCTCTTGTGCGCCAAAATCGTTACAGGGAAAACCTAATACCCGCAAACCGCGATCGCCATATTGTTGATTTAACTCTTCAAGTCCATGGTATTGAGGAGTATAACCGCAGTAGGAAGCAACATTAACAATTAACAACACCATACCTTTATAGTCGGCAAATTTTTCTTCGTCGCCATCAATTGTTTTTACAGCTATATCAGATATATTGCTCATTTTCTAATTAAGAATTTAATTGATTAAAGATGCCAGATAGTACTTTACCATTCATAGATACTCAAGTAACTAAAGTTAAAGATTTATCCGTCAGAATCTCTTACTCTGCTAACGAGTTGACTAATGATGTCGCTATGCTGGCGCAAGATTATTTACAGTCGTTACTAGAACAACAGGCAACTGTCAGTATTATTCTGGCTACGGGTAATTCACAACTAAAGTTTTTAGATGCGATCGCCAAGCATGGACGCAATTCAATCGCTTCTGGCAACAAACTAGATTGGTCACGGATTATTTTGTTTCACCTGGATGAGTATTTGGGAATTGCCGCCGATCATCCTGGTAGCTTTCGTTATTACCTACGCAGTAAGCTAGAGCAACGAGTACAGCCACGCATTTTTAACTATATAGAAGGAGATGCACTACAGCCTTTAGCAGAATGTTCTCGCTACGCTAATTTATTACAGCAACAGGCGATCGATCTTTGTATGCTGGGTATTGGCGACAATGGACACCTTGCCTTCAATGAGCCTTCTGTGGCTGATTTTAACGATTCTCAAGCAGTAAAGTTAGTTCGATTAGAAACTAAAACCCGACAGCAGCAGGTAAACGGTGGTTATTTTGCCAATCTATCAGACGTGCCTAGCTATGCTTATACCCTGACGATTCCCACAATTTGCGCTGCTAAAAAAATATTTTGTTTGGCGGGGGGGAAACATAAAGCAGAAGTTGTCAAACAGACTTTAACAAGTGCGATCGCGCCAAGTTTTCCCGCAACTATTTTACGTACTTTACCTCAAGCTACGCTGTTTTGTACGGTAAACCATATAAACGATCGCGATTCAACAAGTTTGTCTGAAAAAACAGAAAATTAAATTAATCGGTAATTGTTGAATCAGCTTTAGTTATGTATATATGTCCGTTAGCGGACAAAGATAAGCAAAAAAATTTGCCATACTAAATACCATAAAGAAAAAGACTTAATATAAGTTGTGGCTTCTAAACAGATTTTGATTGTTGATGATAACGATGATTGCACTGCTTTAATCAAATTCGTTCTCGAATCTGAAACCGACTGGCAGATTGCCACAGCTTCTCATGGAAAAGAGGCGATTATCTTAGCAAACTATATCCGACCAGATGCAATCTTGCTGGATATAGTAATGCCCGACCTCAATGGACTAGATGTTTATCGATTGCTTAAGTCGGCTCTAACTACTTGTTATATTCCAATTATATTTATGACGGCTATGCATCCCATCGGGGAAATACTTGAATTGCAAATTAAGGATAGCGTGAAAATAATTACTAAGCCGATGAACATTGACCAACTACAGTATTTAATAAGCGAAGAAATCAGAAACTATAGCTACATAATTAGAGATTGTGTCTAGCTTTACATTGCTAGATCGCTGCGATTAAATTCGGTAGAAAAATAAAATTTTCTGGGTATTAAGCAAAGATAAACATGATGAAGCAGTGTGTTTTAATTATTGATAGTAGCGATGAATTTATCAATCTCATTAAATCTATTTTTTCTAGTTGCGCTAACTGGCAAATTTTAACGGCTTTTACTAAACAAGAAGGAATAACCGTAGCACAATTAGAACAGCCAGGTATTATTTACTGAATCTGGTCGCGCCTGAATCAGGTAAACTAGATCGATTAAATCTGTATCATCGGCTCAAGTCCAATCTGTCGATCTGTCTAATTCCCATTGTCTTCATCTCAACTATGTTAGGATTGGAAGAATCAGATAGACTGCTGCTCATTAAATACCCTGAAATAATTGCTCAGTTTTTTGAACGTCTCAAACTCCAAGACCGAGCAGTAAAAATATAGGATCGTTTAGGAGTATCTGGTACTAGAAGTAGGTGGGTGTAATTAAATATAAAATGATTGTCGTTAGGGAATAGGGAATAAAGTAGCAGCGCAGTACTGGCGGTACGCTAGAGATTTGCCCTCTTGGGAGGTTGGGGCAACCCTGCTGTCTAACGGCGAGTCGTTGAATGTAGAACGTTTCAAGTCTTAGAAATTTCCGTCGGCGTAGCCGACGGAAGGATGTCAACAAACACCCGCTCAAATAATATTGTTGTAACCGTGCAAAATTTAGTAGGAAAATTAAGTTTCCCATGTTATTAATTTATCAAATAAATTTTCAAATAATCGCATACTATCAGCATTACCTCAGCAAGAGTATCAACACTTGCAACATTCTCTTGAACCAGTTGAGCTTTCTCTAGGTGAAATTCTCCTTAAAACTAATCAAAAAATAGAATCGGTATATTTCCCTACTCAAGGAATAGTGTGTTTAGTCTCGACCATGCAAGATGGCTCGACTACAGAAATTGGGGTGATTGGCAAAGAAGGAATGGTCGGGACTCCACAATTTTTAGGAGATGGAGTATTAGGCAGTAGCAGGGCTGAAGTGCAAATGAAAGGTACAGCCTTGCGAATAGATGCCATAGCCCTGCGAATAGAATATGAGCGTAGCGAATCACTCCAAAAACTAATACTGCAATATTCTCTTAGTTTGTTTAATCAGGTGAGTCAATGTGCTGCCTGTAACAATCATCATACCGTCAAACAGCGAACTGCTCGCTGGTTAATCATGCTTGACGATCGCCTTGAAGAAGAAACGTTTTCGTTGACTCAGCAATTACTCTCCAAGATGCTAGGGGTGCGTCGCACGGGAGTGAGCGAAATCGCCAAACAACTTCAACGGCAGGGGATTATTGACTATCATCGGGGTCAGATTAAAATTTTAGACCGGGAAGCTTTAGAAGCGATCGCCTGCGAGTGTTATCAGATTCTAAGCTTACCCCGCCATAGAAGGGCGAGAGTTTAGCTCGTCCCGACTTTGCTCATCTTGCTGCACGAGACAGAGATCGCAAGTCAGAAGTCAGAGGCTTTACGGCGACTTGTCGAGCGTTTTTGCTATTGAGATGGTTTCTATTTGAAATGAATATAGAGTTGGTGCAATTAGGCTAGCTTCAGAAGCTATTGTTTTGTAAACGGTTTAACTTTAAATTCAACGCCTAGTAACTTTCGAGCAAAGTATGTGCGATAGCGGACCGAGTTACCTACAATTATTTACTATTTTAAATTATGAACTCAGTTTGTTAAGTCGCTTTGCTACTAATTTTAATATTCAAAATTCAAAATTATCAATTCAAAATTAAATTTTGAATTGATAATTTTTTTGGTCAAAGTTTTGGCAAAAGATTCTTTTAATCGTGTTTTAACTTTGAGAGCTCATTAAATTGCCTATACCCCTTAACAGCAAGCCAATTAATCGTCTGCTAGGTGCTTTACCCAGCGAGTCGTATCAGCGTCTTTGTCCTCATTTACAACCAATAGAGCTTCCTCAGCATAAAATTCTTTATAATCCTGGGGAAAACTATGACCATGCTTATTTTCCCTCTCACTCAATTGTCTCTACCGTAGCGATTCTGGAAAATGGCTCAACCACAGAAATTGGAGTCATTGGCAATGAAGGTATGGTAGGGTTACCAATCATCTTGAATACTGGTTATACTAACTCTGCCGCTATAGTCCAGGCAGGTAATAGTGGACTAAGGATTTCTGCACGTCGGCTACAACAAGAGATCGACCGTGATGGAGAATTAAAACGTCTTTTAATGCGGTATGTTCAGGCTCGAATAATTGAGGTGGGTCAGATTGCTGCTTGTAATCGTTATCATTGTATAGAGCAGCGATTTGCTCGCTGGTTATTAACGGTACGAGACAGGATTCAAAAAGACCAATTTCAGTTAACCCAAGAATTTATTTCTCAGATGTTAGGGGTACGTCGTACTGGTGTATCAGAAGTAGCCAGTAAGTTTCAACAAGCAGGTATGATTAAGTATAAACGAGGTAATATCAATATTATCTCTCAAGAGAAGTTAGTAGCTTCTAGCTGCGAATGCTATGAGCTGATCTCCAGTGAATTTTCTCGATTACTGACATTAGATCCCTAACTATTTCAGGATTTAAAAAAAGTGCGATCGCGCTTTTTTAACAGTTGTGTGAGAGAACTCTCAGTCTTCGGCAACAAGGCACTCGATGAATCGCGTCCTAAAGGATTCCCTAAAGGGTACACCTTCGGATAAGCTGGCGCGTCACGCGAAGCTAGTCCTTTAGGGAACTTAAGTACTTAGATTACTATTGCCGAAAGCTTTATATAATAAGGAACGTAGCCATTGTACAATGAATTTGTTCTCAAGTAGCAAGGCTTGAAAAAGCTGCTTGTTTCCTTAGAAGTGTGCGCCCGGATTCGCTCTCGATCTCAATCATAAGAAAACCTCTACATCACTGGTGTTACGTGCGGGTGCAATGCCAATAAGACAAACCCGTATACAGTCCAAATGTATGTTAGCCAAATAAAAAAAACAAATATAGGTCTGCGGAAGGCGGATCTCTGCCTGTGGAGGCACTATAAGACCAATACTAAGCTTGCTTGGTGGAGGCATGAGCCTGTGAGGCGGGAAGCTAACAAGACGAATAAAAGTGCGATTCGTTGGAAGTACGAAACTTTAGAAAAATAAAGAGGTAGCGCTTCCCAGGCGAGGACGGAGAGAAAACCGTATGTAACCTGAACGGATGTGATAGATATGGGTTAAAGTCCCATCGTCTAAGAGAAA
>DATNPK010000065.1 GCA_036703275.1 Coleofasciculaceae cyanobacterium
CCTCTGAATGTCAGAGAGTGGACATGTCCTAACTGCAACAACCTTAATCTGAGGGATGTCAACGCAGCATTAAATATTTTAGCGGTCGGGCAGACCGTGTTTGCTTGTGGATCTGGCTCTAGCGGGGATGTGTCTTTGACAAAAGTAGCGACCGCTTTATTGGAAACAATGATGTAACTCCAGATGGTGTCTAGTCAGCAAAGGAATTGGAGTAGTTACCTGTATCTATCTCAATCCAAAGATCTCGTCGGTGCGAGGTGAGCAGAGCGCGATCGCCAATCATTCTAATGATTACCAACTAAAAAAATGGTCTTGTTACAGATTACCTGATTCAGCAGCTTGAAAATCCTTCTCTCAAAATGATTCTTGCGTAAGTCCTATCAATAACAAAATTAAGGTAAGAGAATGGGGAATTCAGCTGATTAAAGAGCTTTATGTTGGCGAAGGCTTCACTACTTTAACAGAACTGGCAAATTTTGCCTGTCGTCCTGCACAGTAACAATCCCAAAGATTTCATTTAATAAAATTTAACGAGCTTGATAGCTCTTACGGAGCTAAGTTTAATTAGTTGATCAACTAATTAAACTTATTAGCTAGAATAACATTAATTGACTCAATAAAACGATCATGAATTTCTCAAATTTAGTTAATACCCTGAGCATAGAAGAACAAAAAGAAATATCGGCATATATTAATTTCAGTCGAAAAGTTCATTCTCAAGGATATCGTCCCTTGATAGCTTCAAGTAAAGGTACAACAGCTAAAATTTTGACTGGTGATGATGACTCTCTTAGAGAATTTGTCGAGGAGCTTCTCAAGCCAGATATCTTAGCTGCAATCGAGCGACAAGATCCTTTGCTCAAAGCAAAGCTAAGAGGGATAAAAGCAAGAAATATCATGCTTAACTATCAAGGTCATCCTTGGAAAAGCTCGGATGTTGCAAAGTATTTAGATATTTCAGTTCAAGCAGTTAGTAAAAAACGCAGCGCAAAGAAAATATTAGGGTTATCACTGGGCAAAAGAGGATATGTTTATCCCTGTTGGCAATTTGCCAACAATGGAATCCTGCCAGGCTTATCCGAGATCATATCCATTTTAGAAGCAGGACTAGTTCCAGATTGGGATAAACTAAGATTTTTTATTTCAGAAGACTTTAGGCTGTCAGGAAAAACCCCTCTAGAATATCTACAAAGTTCTAATTTAGAGCCTGTGAAATTGGCAGCAAAGGCTTATGGGGTTCATAGTGCAGCTTGATCCTCATCCTTTGCCTCTAGATAATTTCAACTCGCTGAAGTTACCCATTACTAAAGAGAAAAAAACTTATTATCGTTTAAATCCTGCAAGTTATGGTTCAGCAATCTACTTCGATCGCAGCGGTCGAGGTCGATTTGATTCAACAAATGCCAGTTACGGTATTTGCTATTTGGGAGAGACTATCGAAGTAACTTTTATCGAATCATTTGGTCGCCAACTCGGAGTAAACTTTATATCCCAAGATTTTATCAAAACTAGAAATTTGTTTTCTATTGAAAGCGGCCGTTCATTAGTGCTGTTAGATTTGTTTGGATCGGGGTTAACCAAGTTGGGAGTAGATTCTCGTCTAACTTCTGGTGGAGATTATGCTGTTTCTCGTGCTTGGTGCGAAGCAATTTATCATCACCCATTACAAGTTGATGGCATTAGATATTTTTCACGTCACGATAATACAAGACTGTGTTGCGGTTTATTTGAGAGAAGCAAACTTCAGTTAGAAGAGAAAAATTTAGGGAACTTGATTGATTTCGACGTTACAAAACTTGCTGACATCTTAGAAATATACGACTATGCAATAGCATAAAAAACCTAAATAATTTCCCCTTCTAAATGGGTAGTGTAGCAAGAGTGTTGAAAAGACTAAATTTCTCTTCCAAACTCGTACTTGTTAATGTACAAACCAATTACTAAATCGTGCATCTGAGTTATTTTCGAGAAACAAATAGATTTCCTTTGTAATCTCTTGATTCTTGT
>DATNPK010000066.1 GCA_036703275.1 Coleofasciculaceae cyanobacterium
TGATATCGAGCAATATCGAGATTGTGTAGAAATTACTAGATCCCAAGTGCCAGCTTCATTAGCAGATATTTATCATATTCTTGACTGTCATAAGATTCCTCGTAACGCACTGCTCAAGTTGATGTTCTGTTGCTCGTTTGAGAGGCTACCTATGGTAAGGCAGAAGAAGATGAAGCAATAGAGCAGATCGAACATATTGACCCCGAACGGATCGCAGAATTAGACGAGGCTACAGGAGTAGCCCTAGCAACTTCTCACGTCGATCTGTCACGAATTCGCCGTACCCAAGACCAAGACTATGTTTCTGAAGAACAAAGATTGATGCCACGCTACATAGAAGAATTCTTCAAGAGTACTTGCGAGCATCTGAAGATTAATATGGAAACACGCGGTGATGGTTTATGGCGTATTCCCTACATCAAAGAGGAGTTTCGTTCGGATAATTTAAATGCTGTACGTCGTTTAGGAACACCAGAAAAACACTATTCCAAACTGACTTTTTATAAAGAGCATTTGGCTAATGCGACTCACCAGGATGCAGAATTACTTTCTCCTGGTCATTCTCTATTTGCCGCGATCGCCCCATTCGTAACCGCTAATGCTATCTGAGAATAAGAAAACTGGAAGAATATCATGTCGAAACTGCAAGCGGACGCAGCGGCGGGGTTCGGCTTGTTCTGTTACGGTTGTATTCTTCCAGTACAGTCTTGTAGTCAGAGCAATTGTATCTGTCAAAAATCTCCGCAAAAATATTGGGCATTTTTCTGTAGGGAGAAACCCCTAAATCTCGAAGCAAAATATCGATGTATTGCTGGTAACGGACGTTAACCCCAGATCCGCGTGTGGGTTCAAACTGGATATGTTCGTTCTTCCATTGGCGGACTTGTTCGATGTCTTGCTCCATCTGTTCGACTGAGGGCAATTCAAGCTCTCCGTCTAGATAAGCGCAAAGCCAGAGTGTTTTAATTTCGACAGCAGGAACGTGTAAAAACCCATGATTGAACCCGACAAAACCAAGATTGGGGATGCGGCTACTGGGTATTCCTTTAACCTTAATATCACTATCTATTGTTGCTTGCAGCCCATCTGTAGAGTCTAATGCTAGATTAAAGCTGTAGATCGCATTCAAAAAGAGCTTTAAGTAGCTACCGATTGCAGTAAGTCGCCTTTTTTATATGGTAGATTAAGAGCCATTATGTAATGTAATATGCTTACCACATGGAGTATCAGTTTTTAGATTAAATAACACTATTAAGTCAACTATGTCAACCAAAATTGCAGTAGCGATCGTCCATGGTATTTGTGTCGGAAATGAATTTGACAATGAAGAAAGCCCCAAATATACGGATGGAATGGCGCAAGCTTTAAAGCTAAAATTGGCAGATATAGCAGGAAAATCGGGAAGCGAAGACCAAAAATTAAAGTGGATCGATTCAAAACTAGCCATCACAGCGATTAATTGGACTCCTGTATTGCGAGAAGAACGCAAAAACTTATATCAAAAGCTAGGTGTCGACAATTTAGATAGCTTCTTTGGTTTACGAGAGTTTATCTTTCAGGCGATCGCTGATAGTTTAACCTATCAGGTTACTCAATCTAAAATAGATAATCTTTGGAGTTATGCTGGTATTCATCGTTGTTTTGCCGACGGTTTAAATAGCCTAGCTCAAGAAGAACAGGCGGGAAGCGATGCGCCGTTATGTATAATCTCTCATAGTTTGGGAACGGTAATTAGCAGCAACTACATCTACGATCTACAAACTAAAAAAGCTCAGATTGATATTGGGGACACACCTTTAGAACGGGGCGAAACTCTCACTTCGGTTTACACTATGGCTAGTCAGATTCCTTTTTGGTCTTTGCGACATCCCAACTTCAACCAACCGATTAAAGTACCCTCGGAAAAACTCGGACAATATTATCCCAACTTGAAGGGTGAATGGATTAATTTCTACAATAAAAGCGATATTATGGCATATCCTCTTAAATCACTTAATGAAGCATATTCAAAGGCGGTAACTGAAGACCAAGAAGTTAATAATGGGGGGTTATTAGAATCATGGAATCCGTTGTCTCACTGTAGCTATTGGACTAGTGAAAGGGCGATCGATACTATTGCTAATGGTTTGTACGACATTTTACAGCAGCTCGATCCATAGATAATCTCGGGTTTGGATGGATAGTAGTGGTGCAACGCCAAGAAATCTTATTCCCCTATACTCAACCGGCGTAAAGCAATTTGCTTGCAGATACCTTCAACAGCTAAAGTTAAAGACTGCATTAATTCTGAATTTTCGCTATAATCGGGCGATGCTATGTTTCCTACTCTTTGATTAACATCTATTTTGTCCTGTTGTGACCATCTTTCAGGGTCACTTTCTTTATACAAACCAATACCCACACCGTTACCTTGATTTACCACCGCGAAACAGGGAGCATCGGAAGCACCATCACCGACATATACTACTTGTGTCAAAGGAATACGTAATTTATCTCGATCTACATTGTCATAGGCGTACATCAAATCTTTGGCTTTGTCGCCATCGATCCCTTTAGAAAGATAGTAAAGGTAGCTGGTTTTTTCGGTATTGGTCATTTGCTGCTTGATAAACTTTATTTCCCCATCTTCTCCATAATGAAATTGACTACCCCACATCGCATTAAAGTTACTGGAAATAGAAGTATTTTGTGCTATTTCAATAAAACCACCAGTAATTAGATAAAACTCGACCTCCACATCCGAAATCAAATCTCTGGCACACTGACGAAGACGGTCGAACATTTCTGGTACGCCCTGATAAGGCTTTAAATTTTTGCCTACTTTGGCTAGCCTTTGTTTAGTAATCTTGTCTTCACCTGGACGTTGTTTTGATTCTTTTACCAAACAATAGGCTCTGACGATATACTTGTCCCAACCCTCATTTATTAAAGGCTTAACTCTTTCCTGTTTAAAAGCATTAACATCTAAACCCAGATCTTCTAGTAAAACAGCAAAGGTATCTGGTGCTAGAGTTAGATCGAAATCGAAAACAACAGCAAGACGATTAGCAAATGGTTTAGTGGCAGTGGTCATTTTTTGATAAATTTAGGTCACAACAAACTAAACTATTATCTCGTGGCGCGATCGCACTTCACATCCTGCTAAAGTCTATTTATTTTGTTATTTAAAAGCGATAGTTTTTCTTCTACCTTTTGTGGTTCAAAAGGATCGCGATGGGGAATATATAGTTGGGACTTATAGTCATCTTCTATCTCTATTTCAGGCGGTGAGATTGCTCTAACAATTATTCTGCCTAAAGCATAGGCAAGAAAAACACCTGCGAGGGCGAAAATAAAAGTAAAAATTAAATTACTGGGACGTTTCATAATTTTAGGTAATAGTACCTTTGAATGAGGGAAGTCGAGCTAATAAATAACAAGGCGATCGCAATCCCCTAACTAGGGTTAGTAAAGGTTTACTTAAAATATGTCTGCTGGAGCGGCTGACTGGAGTTTGCGGGTGGCGATCGCTCCTGAAATGCCACACATGCCGATGGTAAAATAGATTAAATCTTAACCTTTAGATAAGAGTTATAACTAAAGCAATATTGAATTAATATTCAGGAGAAGTTAATTATGGGTCAGTTTTTAACCCTAATCCTACTATTATTAGGTTCTACTACGTTAGCAGGATCGGTCAAAATTGTTAAAGAAAAAGAAGAATATTTAATCGAAAGTTTAGGTAGTTATAAAAGGAAATTAGAGCCAGGTTTAAATTTTGTTACCCCTTTTATTGATAAAGTGGTCTACAAAGGCAATGTTAAAGAAAGGGTTCTAGATATTCCTGCTCAGTCTTGTATTACCCGCGACAATGTAAGCATTACCGTTGATGCCGTAGTCTACTGGCGCATCATGGATATGTACAAGGCTTTTTATAAGGTAGAAAACCTGCGAGATGCGATGGTAAATTTAGTTTTGACTCAAATTCGCTCAGAAATGGGTACATTAGAACTCGACCAAACTTTTACTGCTCGTACCGAAATTAATGAAATTCTGTTGCGGGAATTAGATATTGCTACCGATCCTTGGGGGGTAAAGGTAACCAGGGTAGAATTAAGAGATATTATGCCTTCCAAAGCTGTACAGGATTCAATGGAATTGCAGATGGCGGCGGAAAGACAAAAGCGAGCTAATATTTTAACTTCTGAAGGGCATCGAGATTCAGCGATTAATTCGGCTCAGGGAGATGCTCAAGCTAGATTATTACAGGCGGAAGCAGCTAAACAAGCCGCTATTTTAGCTGCCGAAGCAGAGCAGCAGGCAATCATTCTCAAAGCGCAGGGTGAGCGTCAAGAACAAATCCTCAGAGCAGAAGCAACTGCCGAAGCCATGCGCATTGTGAGCGAAAAGCTCAAAACCGATCCTGATGCCCACGAAGCTTTACAGTTTTTATTGGCACAAAACTATCTAGAAATGGGCAAAGAAATTGGCAACAGCGAAAGCAGCAAGGTGATGTTTATGGATCCTCGCAGCATGATTTCTACTATTGAAGGAGTGCAGTCGGTAATTTCTCAAAATAATAATAACGGTAGTCAGAAACCACAAATGCCTGTGGAATTAGACATTAAGAAAATCGAGCGCGACTTTAAACGCTAGAGCTAATTGAAATTAACAACTATTTCTATTTATTTAATCAACATTAGCTCAATCAAGTTTCTTATGGATTAAACGCTTCATTTGAATGCTTGTAATAACATTTCATAAGACATATAATTTTATAACTTTTGGATAAGCAAAAATTTGCGGTATAAACATTTGAGGCAACCTCAAATGTTTATACCGCACGCCTGGGGCAACCCCAGGCGACAGCCCCTCCCCAAGATCGCAATGCTTCACTACGAACCAACTAATTGAAAACGTAGTCTATTCAACTGAAAACGGCTGTAAATTATTGACGATCAACTTTGAGTTAATGGCACTTCTGGCACAAACCAAAAAACTCGAGGGTATGATAATAAACCTTGAATGTATGAGACTTTTCCAACTGCTGTTCTAGATCGTGTACGGGACACTCATCAATTGGAATAGACGTACCGCAGTTAACGCAGGTAAGATGATGGCGATCGCTTTTAATTAAACTATAGACAGATTCGCCATTGGCTAAGGTACGTACTTGAACTTCTCCCTGAAGTTTTAAGGCTTCTAGAGAACGATAGACCGTGGCCAAACCCATATCTTGTTGGCGCTTACGTAGTTCAATATAAAGATCCTGAGCCGAAATAGAAAGCTTAAGACTTTGGAGTACTGTCATAATTCGCTCTTGAGAACGGGTACGTTGCGTTTTCATAGTTTGCTTTTATCTATCGAACCTGAATCTATTTTACGTCTGTACTAGCTTCTTCGATCTTAACCTCTGCTAGCTTAGAGAAATCAATCCTAACTGAATATTGAATTTAATTTATTAGTGTCAGGTAAAGCTATAAAATCATAAAAGCTACTGGCTTTTAGTAATTATCAACCACCGTTCTATGGCTACCAAATATCACGCTCGTATTTATGTTACCCTTCGTTCTTCAGTATTAGATCCAGCAGGTACGGCGGTAGAATCGGGACTCAAGCAAATGGGATATACCGAAGTAGAGTCGGTCAGAATTGGTAAATATATTGAAATGCAGTTAACCGCAGCCAACGAAGATCTCGCCAAACAGCATCTAGATGAAATGTGCGATCGCCTATTGGCAAATACGGTAATTGAAAATTACTGCTTTGAATTAACTGAATTGGCTACAGCATAAAATTCACCAGAGGAATTAAGGTATGAAATTTGGGGTTATAGTTTTTCCTGGCTCAAATTGCGATCGCGATATTTTGACGGTAACTCAAGGCCTATTATCTGTACCTACCCGCATGGTATGGCACCAAGAAACCGATATCCACGATCTCGATCTAGTTATTGTTCCAGGCGGCTTTAGCTACGGCGATTATCTGCGCTGTGGTGCTATTGCACAGTTTTCTCCCATAATGAACAGCGTCATCGAACACGCTAAACAGGGTAAATATGTTTTAGGCATCTGCAATGGTTTTCAAATACTTACAGAAGTCGGTTTGTTACCAGGGGCATTAATTCGCAATCGTAAACTTCATTTTATCTGCGATCGCGTTTTAGTTAAAGTCGAACGTAATCAGACGATTTGGACTCAGAAGTATCAAAATCAACAAGTAATTACTTTGCCTGTTGCTCATGGGGAAGGCTGCTACTACGCCGATGATGATACTTTACAAGCTTTAGAAGATCGCGATCGGGTATTGTTCCGCTACTGTAGTCCATCGGGAGAAATCAACGCCGAGCATAATCTTAATGGTTCGATGAATAATATAGCGGGAATTGTCAATCAGCAGGGCAATGTATTGGGCATGATGCCTCATCCAGAGCGAGCTTCAGATCGGGCGATTGGCGGTACGGATGGTTTAGCTTTGTTTCAAGGATTACTGAACTCAATGGCTGTTTTCTAGTAAGGTACTGCATATTAGTCAGCTTCGTTCTCTTGACGAGTGTTTAAGCTATTAGTTATTAACTTTTGATTGATTGATGACTATTCCCTCCTGCCTCCTGACAAAAATCCATTTCTAAAACTAAACGAGGTATAAACATCAACATGAATATCGAGCAATTAAACGCGGATTACGGCATTGTCAACAAAGTTAAGTTTATTGAGGGTAAAGGTGGCTTTCCCGTCATCGAGATTAGCAACGAATACGCCCAAGCTACAATCTCGGTTTATGCAGCTCAGGTATTGTCTTTTAAACCTGTCAACCAATCAGAAATCATGTTTTTGAGTAGCCAAGCCTATCACCAGTCGGGTAAAGCAATCAAAGGCGGTACGCCGATTTGTTGGCCCTGGTTTGGCCCCGATCCTGAAGCTAAAGGACGCTCTAGTCATGGTTTTGTGCGTAATCGACTGTGGCAAATGCGCGATGTGGTTAGTACCCAAGACGGGGCAACTCAGGTGATAATGGGGCTGGTAGATACGGCAGAAACGAGAGAAATTTGGGACTATAGTTTTGATGTCGAGATCGCCATTACCGTCGGTAGTTCCTTAACCATAAAATTAATTACCCAGAACACAGGGCAAGAGACTTTTTCGCTTACTCAGGCTTTACATACTTATTTCCAAATTGCCGATATTAATCAGGTAGCGGTATTAGGTTTAGAAGGTAAGACTTATCTGGATAAAGTCGATGGTGGGCAACAAAAAACTCAGGCTGGTACAGTTACTTTTTCAGGAGAATGCGATCGCATTTATTTAGATGTTCCGTCAGAGTTAGTCATTGAGGATCCCGTAGGGAACAGAAACATCAAAGTTACCGCCACTAATAGCAAGACAGCGATCGTCTGGAATCCCGGGGCAGATATTTCGGCGAACATGGCGGATTTAGGCGATCGAGACTACATGAACTTTGTCTGTGTCGAAACTGCTAACGCTGCTAATGAAATTATTGAAGTCGCTGCTGGCGATCATTACAAAATAGCTGCTAACTACGCTGTCGAAAAGCCTTAAATAATATTATGTAAGATACTAATACAGCGTCAGAAAAAATTAGAATCAAGCGAAAAATAAATTCCATCTTCCTGTAAAGAACTGTTTTCTGCCTCTACCGTTGACAAAGGAATCCCCCAATCTAAACGGGCGTTAAAATTCTCACCCAGCGAAAAGTTTAAGCCAACTCCCAAAGAAGGCAAGGTGGAATTGGTAATTTCAACATCATCACTATTCCAAACTGTTCCTACATCAAAGAAAGGGGCGATTTGCACTAACCCATCAATTTGTTTGAATCTCAATACTGGTATCCGCAGTTCGGCTGAAGCAAATAAGCCATTGTCTGCTAAACTAAGATCCTGGCGATAACCTCTGGCACTATTAGCACCACCCAATCTAAATTGCTCTAGGGGTACTAAGCTACCACCCGATAGTTGAGCATCTCCTCGCAATAGCAACAAAAAGTCTCGATCGTTCAAGCGTCTTACCCATTGGCTTTGTCCGCGCCAAGCTAAAAAAGTACTGTCAGGCTCACCATCATCATTAATCGTGGGATTAAGAACATCTACCCCAAGACTAAATTGAGAACGAAAAGCCAACACCTCTTTTTCGTTGCGTTTGACAAACTCTTGAAATAATCTAATCGCACTAATTCTCGTTTCTCCCTCCTCATTAGCACCAGGGGAAAGCTGAAAACTATCTTCTAATAGAAAAGTCTCGCTTTCAGTACGGGTTAGGCTTATGCCGAGAGCGAATTCTTGGGTCGGCTGCTGTATAATGGGTTGACGTAGACTTAGCTCATAATAGCGAGATTTAGATTCAATATCGAGAGCAGTAAAGGGTTGTTCGATTACGTCGTTGGAATTGTTGCCATAAGCTGCCTCAATCGTGCCATTTCTCGAGTTAATGGGTAAACTGTAGGCAAAATTTAAAGCATTACTGCCATTGGTGTTGGCATACTCAAAGTTAAATCGATCGCCATATCCTAATAAATTACCGTGGTTAATTCCAATCGATCTTTCGCTAGTGCCGACGCTGGGAGATCTATTATTATTCAAGCTAGTGGCAATATTAAATACATCCGCCTCTTGAATTTCAATTTCCAGCAAGCTGGTTCCTGGGCGGATTCCTGCCGAGAGTTCGGCAGAGACATTATTAATTAAGGGATCGAGACGTAATAATTGCAAAGCAGATAGCAAGGTATCAATATTAATCGGTTTTCCTGCCGCTGCTTCTATTCGAGACGAAATGTAATTAGAAGAAAGATCTTCTGTTCCTGAGACTTTAATCGCTTCGAGTTGTCCTTCTAAGACGGCAATTGTAATCGTGCCATTATTTAATTTTTGGGGAGGAATATAAGCTCCTGAACTAACGTATCCTTTTTCAGTATAGAGTTTAGTAATTGCGCTTCTGGCTTGAAATAACTCTGGTAAGGTTAAAGGGCGATTACGATAAGATTTAACGGCTCGATCTAGTTCTTGTTTACTAAAAATACTGCTGCCAACCACATCAAAGCTTTTGACGACAATTTGCTCAGGAATATCATCAAAATCTTGGGCAATAACATTTGTTTCTTCGGCATTCAATGGCTGTAACCCTGAAAGCGTAGCTGCGATCGCAAGTAGAGGAATTGATAGTTTAACTTTATTGGAGTAATTTGATTCTAACTTGCGCCAAAAATTATTGGGAATCAACATATCAATCACTATGCGTTGAGAGAGCCATTTTATAATGTTCCCAAAATCATTCTATAAGTAACGCGATCGCTGATATTAGTTATTTTTTGTGCTTCGATTAATATTTTTTGAGTTAATTTTTAATTTGGTAGCGCATTCCTGGTAGCTGTAATACCAAATCCATTAACTCTAGCTGGGATAAAGCCGATAAAACTTCGCTGATGTCCAATCCTGTTTGCTCGACAATTGAATCTATGGGAACAGACTCTCGATCGAGCAGGCGATATATCTTTTCTAATTCTGGGTTTAAATCTGGTATGGGTTGGCTAGAAATAGACGCAATACGATCTAAACAAGGCATTGTGCCTAACATTTCTAGTAAGTTTTCAATGCCCAAAACTATGTGCGCTCCAGAATTGAGCAGTGCCAAACATCCCAAAGCTTGAGTATTATCTAAAGAGCCAGGCAGAACATAAACATCGCGACAAAAATCATTGGCAAAACGAGCCGTAATCAAAGCACCTGAACGCTGAGGGGCTTCCATAATTAAAACGGCGCGACACAAACCGGCAATGATGCGATTACGTGCAGGAAAATGATTGCGATCTGGTGGGGTTTGGGCAGGATATTCACTAACTATCAAGCCTTGCTCGATTAATCGCTGATAAAGACTACGATTACTGTAAGGATAAACTGTATCTACTCCCGTGCCTAAAACCGCGATCGTTCTACCATTAGCTTCTAAGCAGGCTTGATGCGCCACGGTATCGATTCCTGCCGCCATGCCCGATACAATCCCAAAGCCATGACTGACTAATGCCTGGGTAATTTTTCTCGTCCAGCGTTTGCCGTATTCTGTGGGGTTGCGAGTTCCTACAATGCCGATCATTGGCTTGATGCCTTGATTTTCGGCTGGCTCAACCTGCCCTAAATAGTAAAGCAGCGGTGGTGGACTAGGAATCTCTAACAGTAGTCGTGGATATGCCGTCTCTGCTGGTATCCAAAACTGGGGATTTTGGATTAGATGTTGAGTGATTAATTCTGCGGGATAGTGTTTGATTCTTTTTTGTTGTATAGCAGTAACAAACTTATTCCCTAGACCATCAATTTCGGCAAAGGCGATCGCTGGTGCATTCCAAGCCTTTTCCAGCGAACCAAAGTGCTGATAGATCTTTTTGAGAGTAACCGCGCCAATGCCGTTAATTTGTGACCAGGCTAACCAATAAGCTCGTTCTTGTTCCATTAAAATAAAAGTTTATAAGTGCGATCGCATCTTTTGTCAGCAATTATTGATTCTTACTAATTGATTGTCAATCTTTAATTCTGGTTAAATTACGATTTTTATCTAGATCCGTTCGCTCCAGTCCAATGCAGGTAGGATAATTAATGACGCTTATTTAGGCTATTGCTGTGGAATCGAAAAATACTTCTCTCGAACATCAAAACGTTCCTATTGCTCATGAAGGGTTACATAGCTTTCTGTATAGTTCTGACAATGAACACAATGCCGATAGTTCTAACTCAACGATTAATTCTGATGGAACAACGATAGTTGCGGTTTCGGAGTGGTCAGAACAGATCGAAAATACTAAGGTTGCAGGCGTTTATGCGGTTATCGACGGCGATCGCATTTATCAGTATATTGGCTATTCTCGAGATGTTCTGCGTTCTCTTAAAGGACACATTGCCCAAAACGGTACACAAGTTTGCACCTTTATCCGTGTCAAAACTTTTAAGTTCCCCAAACGTCAAGCCATGGAAGAACTAAAAGATAATTGGATAGCTGAGTTAGATTACATCCCTGTGGGAAATACAGGTAAGAGTGGAACATGGGCTAGTACAATCGGTGAGACTGCTCAAGCAACTATGACAGAAGGTGAGAAAAATACTTATGAGTCAAAGAAGCTGAAGCTGCGTAAAGCAATGGCAGATGCCACTTTAATCGATGAGTTAACCGCGCAGGATACTCAAAGCGAAGCAGAAATTCAGCGTCGGCAAAAACTTGAAGCAGCAGTTGAAAATGATGATTGGAGTTCTGTGATTGAATCTCAACAGCAATAGATTTATGGGATAAATTGAAAAAATTGGTTGACTCATGCTCTTACAAGAGTCAAGTCAAGAGTCCGATAGCTCTTTTAACGCGACAGTGCCGACAAAAAAAGTATAAATGCCATAAGTAAGCGGATTTTTATGGCGAGAAGCAGCTTTAGTAGCAGCAATCAATCCTTCAATACCATGGGCAATTAAAGCAATACTTGCTAACCAAAAAATAGATTTTAAGTTAGTGGGTAATAACTGATTGTTTAGATGCAAATACAAGTTCCATCCTTGTAAGCCTAAAGCACTGGTCATTGCTATAGTAGAGATTATTTTGATTGTGTTTGATATTGCTGGCTTCATTTAATTTGCTGTCAAATGGTTTTAGTTTAATCTAGGCAGTCTATTGCAGTCAATTTCAGTCGTATAAGAACTTCTTTTTGTGGCAGAAAAATTGATACCATCGCTCAAAAGTAATTAGAGACTTGGTAGTACCATGTCTAGGCTAAAATGCTGGGCTGATTCCCCCAAAGCGAGCGACGCGGAGGACGCGGGGTCGCAAGTAATGAACGCACCCCATAGCAGATCATTGATTTGCTTACCAACTACATCTAAGTTTTTGATAAGTTATCGATCGCGCTTTTTTAAGCTTTATTTCTCTAGCCAATGCGCAAGAATTGGTATAAGTAAATTTACTAAATCGAAAATGAAAGTACTTTTCTTACAAGCTTTAAGTAAAAACAATATGCTGACTAATATATTTAGATATATTTAGATTTTACATACTCGACCGCCTTAGCGCGATCGCATATCCGACGATCGAGAGTAGCAGCCAAAACATCAGCTAAAATCTGTTTATATAATGGCCCTGGTTTGAAACCTAGGGTTTTCAAGTCGTTACCGTTCAACAGAGGTTTTACTTGAGATAAGTTAGTAATATATTGCCAAACTAAGCGACGAATCTGCTTATTGCTTCTAGCTGCAAACAAAATTAAACCCAAAGGTTTATATGAGTGCAATAACTGATAAATTTGGCTAGGAGAATTACTTTGAGCTAGCTGAGTTGCAACCTCACTTTCTAATATTTCTAGCTGTTGGAGTCGTTGCAGGCTATCCTTGGGCAGCTGCAAATTATTTGCCACCATAATCCTTGAAGGTGGAGCTAAATGAGCAATTAAAGCTTCTAGTCTAATCAACCAAAGATCGGTAGTTTGGGGTTCAAGACAAGATAACCATTTAGAAACGCAATGTATCTGCCACTTTAAGGCGGGAGTCAAGGTTAAGTCTTGATGTAAACAGCTCAAAGCTTTTAGCTTGTCAAGCAACTGTAGTGCAGGTTGACCATATTGAGCCTGGAGAATATATTTCAATTCTGCTCTTAGTCTAGTAGTTAAAGCAGGAGTTTGGCGATCGCTAATTCTCAACCGTTCGTATACCCCGCTTTCAATTGCATAGCGGATATATTCTTCTGTCTGGGGTTCAATAGTAAAGTTCAAACGTACCGCAAATCTGACTGCACGATAGATACGGGTTGGATCTTCAATAAAGCTATTGGCATGAAGCACGCGAATCAGGCGCGATCGCAAATCTAATAAACCGCCAAAGAAGTCTAATAAATCTCCTTTGCGCGAAAATTCTCCTCGTTTGGGTGGAGTCAGACGCACAGCCAGAGCATTAATCGTAAAATCTCGGCGATATAAATCCTGACGAATTGAACTGGCTTCTACTTGAGGATTAGCTGCGGGATAGGGATAAAATTCGGTACGTGCAGTGGCAATATCTACTAGAAGATTGCCTAAGACTGGATCTTGATGCCAAGTTAAGGCTGCGGTTTGAAATTCCCCATGTATGGCAACGCTTGCTTCAGGGTACATTTGTTGAATCACCTCGGCTAATTCTACCCCCGCGCGATCGTCAGCAGAACGATGATCGCCATCAACTACTAAATCAATATCCTGCAACAGTAGCGGTTCACTATCGCTAGTGAGTAAAACATCTCGAACTCCGCCGCCGACTAAATACAGATTCCAGCCTCTAGCTAATGTAGCTTGGGTTACTTGCTGAAGGAGTTGCCAAATTGCAGGTTTTAAACGGTTTTGGAGAGTAGGTAATAGGTGAAAAGTTAAATTCTTTTTGCTAGCTGTCTCGATTTGTTCATCATAAAGTCGATCGTGTAGCTGACGTAGAACATCAGTACGAGTCACAATGCCAATCAACTCTCCTGATTCAATTACGGGTAGTCTACCTACGTCGTAAGTTACCATGATTGACTGTATTTCAGGCAAAAGCGTATCGGGAATAATTGTCTTGAGATTTCGGCTCATATAGCCTTTAACAGGAGCATGATTAAAGCCATGATGGATGGCTAAATCTAAATCACGACGAGAGATAATCCCAACTAGGCGATCGCTTTCATTAACAATTGATAGCCCAGAATGACCATAGCGAAATAAAATTCTTTGTGCCTGTTCGATAGTGGTGTCAGGACGAATAGTTCTGACGGGAGAAGACATCAGATCCCTGGCGGTAGGAGGCTGGGGAATTTGTAACTGTAATTGAGTTAACAAGTCCTCAAAAATTTGTTCGGGTTGCTTGGTGGAGATTGTCATTGAAGCTGCTTGAGCATGGCCTCCACCACCGAAAGGCTCGAAAAGCTCATTGAGATTAGTTTCTGGCAAACGCGATCGCCCGATTACTACTAGTTTGTGTCCCTCCCTTTTGGGAAATTGATGACCTAATAATAAGACATCGCTTTGGGTTAGCTCAATTAATCTTGCCGTTAAAGTCGCCAAACCAGCCACAAATTTATCTGTCTGTAATAAGACTGAAGCCAGCGTATAGCCATGGAAACTGGTGCGCTGAAGACGATCTAAAGCCTCCTTGAATAAGTCTTGTAGCTGATTAGATAATCCTGGTTCATTGTATTCAGCAATAATGGAAACGTTTGCCGACTGCTCCATCAACCAGGCGATCGCTTTAGCATCACGAGGGGTAGTTTGATCGAAGGTCAAAGAGCCTGTATCGGCATGGATGCCTAAAGCCATTGCTGTAGCTTCAGAAGGCGTTAGAGTAATATTTTGCTGCTGTAATAATTCAGCGATGTAAGTCGTAATTGCCCCAACTGCTTCGGTATAAATCTCGCTTACAGCAATGTCTGATTCAAGATCGACATGATGATCGAACACCTCAATTCGCTGCACATTGGGTAAAGTTAACCAGTCGGCTGCTGCGCCGAGGCGATCGCTTTTTTGGGTATCGACAATATAAATATTGGCGATCGCTTCAACGGTAATACTACGCATTTCGACAAAGTTAAACTCATCTCGATATAATGCCAAAAAATTTTTGACTGTGGGGTGTGCGCCTCCAGTTAAAACAATTTTCGCTCCCGATTTAAGCCGAGATAAACCAATCGCCGAACCCAAAGCGTCAAAGTCTACAGTTTGATGGCAGAGAATTATATCCATTGTGCTAATGACTTAATTACAACTAGGAGTATTCAATTCGGGCTGACGGGGAGTGACGGCTAGAGGCTTTGCCGTCAAGACAACTTTACCTTCGGCATCTGTTACCCACCCCTGAATTAGGGCAATTTTTTTAACTTCTACTCCCTGCGCTGATTCTGCTGCCTCATTTTCTACCCCGTCTACTTCTTCCACGATACGCCAGTCTGACCAAGTGTGTTCTGAGAGCAAATCTTGTTGAGGAACAAGAGGTATCCCACCACGACTAACGATAAACTTACTATTGCGACTAACCTGACAAAAATTGTTTTTAAATAAATAATTTATATCCAAAAAATCTGCCGGTAGATTAAATAAAGCGTCGGTAGCAGTAAAGTTAGGAAAAGCAATCGCCACTATCCCCTTGGTGCCAAACTGGGAACTAGCATCGAAATCGTTAGTTGTATTCGTTGATGGCGATCGTTGTTGCAAGCCAAAAATACCTTGAGCTTTAACCCTAATATTGCCACCGTCACCCTGTCCAAAAGTATTAGTGGTAATCTGGCTAAAAAGAGGCACAAATATATCCAAACCAGCAAAATCAAGATCTAAATTTTGATTAGTGCGATCGCTAGAATAATAATTATCCACCATAGATGCAAATTTAAACTTAGCTTTACTACAACCATGTTCTTATACCAATTCTCAATACCCTGAATAATTTATCAACAATTGTTACGTCAACTCAGATTTGCATAACTTTCAAGATTCTAACTTTAGTAAGCAATAGAGCCTATATCCGCTCAAACTATGAGTCAATCGTCACCAGAATTAACACCTTCAAGATTTCCCCAAACCATAGTTGCAGTCAGCCGACAAGAGCTAATCGAGCCAGTAAAGCTTACCATTAGAGACTCAGCAGGCAATACAGCAATCTTACCTAATGATTTGCCGGGTCACTTTTTAGTCATTAGACCTTCGGGTTCGCCAGATTCTCTAGTAACGGGAAGCGCGCGAGTAGTTTGGGTCAGTAAAGATGGTTGGACTCCATTGTATAACGGTGACGGGTTAGTCTATCGTGTCAGCTTTGAGAAGGGTAATGCCAGTCTAAAAACTCGTTTTGTTAAACCCCCTTGTTACTATGTTGACCGAGCAATCACAGATAAGAGTAAAACATAGCGCATTCAAAAGTCCCCTAGTCCCCTAGTCCCCTAGTCCCCTAGTCCCCTAGTCTCCCAGTCTCCCAGTCTCCGACGGCGTGAGCGTCAACAAGAACGTAACAGTCAATAGCCAAAGTGAGATTAAGGCTTATGATTTAAATAGTATTTTCATGACTAGAAAAAACATTCGCTAACAAAATGCTGTTCAATATTAAATCTTGCTTATCTACTATTGTAAATAGTTTTTTTACCTTAACTTTTGCTTTAGTAGTCACCGTTTTTTTATGGGTTGCTCCTGCTTGGAGTGCTGACTATAACAAGCAAACATTAATTCATGCTGATTTTTCCCATCAAGACTTAACCGATGCCAGTTTCGATCATACTAATCTCAGAGATAGCGATCTTAGTTTTGTTAATGCTTCTGGAGTACGTTTTTTTGGTGCTAACTTAGCCAAAGCTAATTTAGAGGGTGCAAATCTCAGCTATGCTAGTTTGGAATCTGTTCGCCTTACTCACGCCAACTTAACCGATGCAATTTTGACAGGAGCATATTTGACTAATGCTTTATTAAATGACGCTATTATTACAGGCGCAGATTTTACGGGAAGTTTATTAAGCCCAACCACGGAAAAGCAGCTATGTGAAGTGGCTAGCGGTACTAACTCTGCTACGGGCAGAAAAACCAAAGATACCTTATTTTGTCCTTAATTTTGTTCTTAAAATTACCAAATTACTTGAAGATTTGCTGCGTTTTCCAGACGATTTAAGTACTTTTTGCTTCACAATTCTAAGTTATATTGATAATCCTTAAAATCCTTAAGGATTATTTTATATTTATGCTAGCTTTTTATTGTATTGAAATTTAATTCACTACTAAATAGTCCTACAGATACAATTCAATTATGAGCAATATTAATATAGAATCCAGTATCTTACGTGCGGTTTGGTCTTCTGTAGAGGCTCTTAATAACCAAGTATTATTGCAGTTAAACGATACAGACTTGATCCATCAAATTATGAAACAGGTAGACAGGGCTGCTACATTAAGTTCCGAAGAACGTCAATCTTTAATCGATTACGTCAGTTCTAAAGTAATGTTAATTAGAGATATTGCCGAATCTTAACTAAAATCCTAGTCATGAATTAAATCGGCTCGATTGTGATGTTAAAAGATAAACTGCTGAACAGGTTAGCAAACTAGCAGAGACAAAGTAGCCTATAGTCAATTAAAATCATAAACTTAGCAAAAATGTCACAATGTAGATAATTAAGTTTAATATTGTGACTTTAAGTCCGATTTTATAGAACCGCTTGTGAATCTAATCGCTTCTAATTCTGAGTTAAATCCGCAAGAGTTATTTCCCTTTGAGCTTGACGAATTCCAAAATAGGGCGATCGCCGCATTGGCAGCAGGCAAATCTGTAGTAATCTGCGCCCCTACAGGTTCGGGAAAAACATTAATTGGTGAATATGCGATCTACCGCGCCTTAAACCACGGCAAAAGAGTGTTCTACACCACTCCTCTCAAAGCTCTTTCCAATCAAAAATTTCGAGATTTTCAAGACCAGTTTGGTGCAGGAAACCCACGTAAGATTGGTCTTTTGACGGGAGACACAATTATTAACCCTAATGCAGACGTGGTAATTATGACCACGGAGATCTTTCGTAATATGCTCTATGAAACACCCATCGGGCAGTTAGGAACGTCTTTAGAAAATGTTGAAGCAGTAGTCTTAGATGAGTGTCACTATATCAGCAATCGCTTTCGCGGTACGGTATGGGAAGAATCAATTATCTATTGTCCGCCACAAATTCAGCTAGTGGCTCTTTCAGCGACGATTGGTAATCCTCAAGAGTTGACTGACTGGATCGCTAAAGTTCGCAATTCTAATCCCAACAACCAAAAACGATATGAGTGCGAATTAATCAATTCGGATTTTCGACCTGTTCCTCTGAGATATTATTTTTGCGATCGCCGTGGGATTCATCGGCTATTAAACCAACAAGAAACAGAAATCAATCCCAAACTTAAAGCTTCGTCTCCTCGTCAGGGACAAAAACCTAAACGTCTCAAGATCAAAGACTGCCCCAAAATCTATCAGGTGGTACAGCAGCTACAAAATAAAGATATGCTCCCTGCGATCTACGTTATCTTTAGTCGTCGAGGTTGCGATAAAGCAGTAGATACCCTTGATGCTCTAGCTTTGGTCACTCCAGAAGAAGGGCAGCAAATAGAAAGTATCCTGCTCTATTTCTTTTTAACCAACAATATTGAGCTACAAACGGCATTGCTGGCGTATTTTGCCGAATCTAACTCGGAATTAGCTGTATTAATCAGAGATTACTTAGCAGACAATGAACAGGCTGAAGTCAATTTAGCGCGATATCTTGTTGCCAATCCCAATCAAAAATATTTGCTGTGGCAGTTTTTGTGTGAGAATTCTCAAATTGCCAGAATCGATCAGATTGAACCTTTGATGCGGGGTATTGCTTCTCACCATGCGGGGTTATTGCCTGCCTGGAAAGAACTGGTAGAAAGACTGTTTGAAATGGGGTTAGTCAAAATTGTCTTTGCCACTGCAACCTTAGCAGCAGGAATCAATATGCCGGCTCGGACTACGGTAGTATCAGCTTTATCCAAACGCACCGACGGGGGACATAGTATGCTTAGTCCTTCAGAATTCTTGCAGATCTCGGGGCGGGCTGGCAGAAGAGGCAAAGATAAGGTAGGTCATGTAGTAACGCTACAAACTCCTTTTGAGGGGGCAAAAGAAGCAGCATTTTTGGCAACTTCCACTGCCGAACCCTTACGAAGTTGGTTTACTCCTTCCTATGGGATGGTGCTAAACTTACTGCAAAAATATAGCCTGAGTGAAGTAAAAGTGCTTTTAGAGCGTAGCTTTGCCGAATATCTCTCCCAAAAAAGACTCGCTCCTGAACAAATAGCGATCGCCGAAATCACTACAGAATTGGCTAAGTTAGATGTAGCCCTAGCCTCAATTGCTCCTGGGCAACTAGCTAGCTATCAAAAACTACAGGAACAAGCCAGAGAAGAACAGCGACTATTAGAAATTCTGCAACAGCAAGCCGAAGCCACTCACAAAAGCCAAATTAAGCCTTTAGTTCCTCAAATTGAGCCAGGAAGAATAATTGGTTTGAAAGGTAAACATATTCGGGTAAATTCTCCCTTAGCTGCGGTATTGGTAGACAAAATTTCTGGTTCTGGTAAAGCTCCCAACTTACTGTGTTTGGGGGCAGATAACTATTGGTATATTGCAGTCAACGCTGACGTTAGCGAAATTAATCAGGGGACTGTTCAGGTCGAGAATATAGCTGAGATTCCTCTCCCCGCTTTAGATAATCTCAAATTGGGTAAGTGGCTTCAAGGAGATGAGTTTACGGCGATCGCAGTTAAGCAGATTGCTGATTATTTAATTCCCACAACGCCTGCTCCTGAGGTGAGCGAGCAACAGCAGAAACTAGATGCAGTGCAAAAGCAGATCGACCAACATCCAGTACAGCAGATCGATAATCCCAATCGATTGCTAAAAAAACATCAAAAGCGTTTACAACTTAGGGAAAAGCTGCATAAAATTCAAATTAAGTATCAAAAGCAAAAGTCAAACCAGTCTTATTATTGGGAAGAGTTTCTCAACCTAATTAAAGTGTTGCAAGAATTTGAGGCTTTAAATGAATATAGTCCCAGTTTTTTGGGGCAAGCAGCAGCGACTATTCGCGGAGACAATGAACTCTGGCTGGCTTTAGTTTTTGTTTCAGGAGAACTAGAATACTTAGAACCCCATCACTTAGCAGCTACCGTCTGTGCCTTAATCACTGAAACTCCCCGCGCTGATGTTTGGTGCGACTTTCCCCCACCTCCAGTAGTATTAGAGGTGTTGGGAGTCAAAAAATCGCCGGGTGACAACAGCTTAGATACGACTCCAAGCATTAGAGAAATTAGAACTCGTTTATTCCAGGCGCAGCGCCGTCATGGAGTAAGTTTGCCAGTTTGGCGCGAATATGAATTAGTTGGATTGTGTGAACAATGGGCATTGGGGATGGATTGGCAAGATCTTTGTGATAGCGTTAGCCTAGCAGAAGGAGATATTGTCAGAATGCTGCGGCGTACTGTAGATGTCTTGTCGCAAATTCCGCAAATTCCTAATATTTCTTCTACCTTGTCTAACAACGCTAAAGAAGCAAGTATGATGATGAAACGTTTTCCGATTTAGTTATTCACGCATTCAAAAGTCCCCAAGCCCCTAAGTCTCCCAGGTAAACACCACAAATCTTCCAACTTGGCGCTCAAAAGATGGCGATCGCTTCCATAGCATATAATTTTAGTCGATAAATTAGCTTATTTTAATGGCTTATTTTTTCTTTCATGAGATGGGAAGACTTAAAAGCCATTGAAAAAAAATTGAACAAAAGTTAAATCAAAATTAGCCCGATAATTAGGCAAGTTGGGCAGATAAAATTGTCTTATTGAATGTCTTATTAAAGCCAATTCACATCAAGGCACTTGAGGAGTATTGTTTAAATCTAAATCCGTTGTAATATATTCAATCCGTGAGTGTCTGTACCACAGGTGCTAAAAAGACGATATTTTTCAGCTAAGGCTAAAACTATTTGTGTTTTACCAGGACTAGGTTGCCAAACTTGAGGATTGTTATAGGCATAAAAAGTTTCTACACCATCAATGCCTAACTCAGCAGCAGCAGGAATTAACTGTTTAGCAGAGCGACGGTAGCGTTCTGGATGGGCTAAAACAACTAAACCGCCTGCTTGATGAATGCTGTCAATTACCTGTTTTGCTTCAGCATTTTCGCCATGAGGTCTATTTCTCTGAAGATATAACTCGATAGAGGGGTGTTCGGGGTCGAATCCATAGCCTAATATATGTACTTCAACCTCTGATAGATGAGAAGTTATTTCTACTCCTGTCCATAAATGAGGCAAATTAATCTCGGCATTCTCTGAACCTACTCTGGCAAGATATTGTTCGGCTTGTCGATAGCTATCAACCGAATGATGATCGGTAATGGCAAAACCTTTAAGTCCGATCGCGATCGCCTGCTGAACTAAATTTGAAGGTGTTAGTCTACCATCAGAAGCCTGAGTATGCAGATGAAAGTTATAAACCCGAGGACAACTGGCATAGTTAATGCTTTCCCAGACACTTTTGAGATAAGTAGTGTCCTGTGCAGTTGGTTTTAGAGAAGATGTAGCAACCATACGCATCAAAGGTTGGGAGAAAAATGTTTCTAATTGTTACAAATACCATAACAAAATAAAACGCTCACTGGCGAGTAGCACTGGGAAGTAATAACCATAAATAAATTGTTAAATTCCTTGACAGATATACGCTATAGATGATGTTCAAGTATCCGTTCGATCCCAAAGAAAATATATCAAATTATCTTATAGACCTTATATGACGACCTTATTACCTGCTGTTCTTCCTGTAGGCTTAATCATTTTAATTGGCTTTATTGTAGGTCGTACTTTAGCACTTCAACCTTCAAGCTTATCACAATTAGCATTGTATGTCTTGTCTCCAGCTTTGGTAATTGATAGTTTATATCGTACTGAGCTATCGCTCAATAGTTCAAGCAAACTACTCATTGGATTTACCCTAACCTCAATTTCAATCTATGCTCTAGTCGGAATAATTAATCGATTTTTTAATTTATCTGCCTCTTTAAGTAGAGCTATTACCGCCGTAGTCATGTTTCCTAATAACGGCAATATGGGATTACCTGTGGCAACTTTTGCCTTGGGCGCACCAGGATTAGATCGAGCTATTATTTATATGCTTGGCTCTGCTTTCTTAATGTTTTGCTTTGGTCCTGCGATGATCCAAGGTAAAGGCATAATTGAGGGGTTGAAGCTAATTTTACGACTACCTTTACTGTGGGCAATTTTATTGGGTTTGAGTTTGCGTTTGTTGTCAGTTGAAGTTCCATGGGGATTGGATCGAGGTATTCAACAGCTAGGTGCAGCGGATATTCCGATCGCTTTAATTTTATTAGGGATGCAATTGTCAGAAACTCGATTCCAACCAGGAATTAAAGAAATTATGACGGCGATCGCCCGTTTATTAATTGCGCCGATGATTGCTTACGCGATTGGTAGACTATTACAGCTAGAAACTCTCAATTTACAGGTGTTAGTTTTGCAAAGTGCTATGCCTACCGCTGTTAATTCCTTTGTCATTGTTAGCGAGTTTGGTGGAGATAAAGATCTCGTTGCCAGAGCGATCGTCGCTTCTACACTGATGAGCTTTATTACTTTGCCGATAGTGTTAACGTTTTTATTAGCTTTTAGCTCTTAGCTTCTTGGCGCATTCGCTCTTTGTTGGAAACCAACAAGACCGCGATGCACCGCTTTTTTGTTGAAGTTATAAGTAGCGATTTACCAAGTATTTATTCTGTTCTAAATTGAATCATCACTCTTCAGCACTGGATCATCAAAGTCGTTTTTGGCGATTAGCTGCGGTAAACGTCATTTCTAACCTGATGGTGCCACTGGCTAGCCTAGTTGACGTGGCATTTTTGGGTCATTTAACCGAAATTCGGCATCTAGCAGGTGTGGCGATCGCCACAGTGCTATTTAACTATATTTACTGGACTTTTGGTTTTTTACGGATGGGAACAACGGGGGTAACTGCCCAAGCTAGAGGTAGAGGGGAAAAAAATGCAGTTGTGCTGACTTTGTTACGCAATGGTGCGATCGCTCTAGTCATCGGCGTAATTATTCTAATTTTGCAACAACCTTTAAGAGAAATTGGCTTCACTTTACTTAGAGCCGAACCCGCAGTACTCGAAGCGGGGCGAGCTTACTATAATGCTCTGATTTGGGGCGCGCCTGCGACTTTACTAAACTTCGTCTTGTTCGGTTGGTTTCTCGGCAAAGAGCAAGTAAAACAGGTTTTATTACTTTCTTTCGTCAGCAAAGGGGCGAATATTATTCTAGATTATCTGTTTATTGTCCGTTGGGGACACGAAAGTGCTGGGGCGGGTGCAGCAACGGCAATCAGTCAGTTTGTGACTTTAAGCATCGGGTTGCTATTGGTATATCAGCAACTACCTCAACAATTCTGGCAACAGTATCGGCACATTTTTGAACCAACAGCTTTAAAAGCGACTTTTTTGCTCAATCAAGACATTTTGATTCGTACTCTGGCATTGGTTTCTACCTTCGCAATTTTTACTAACCTCAGCAGCACGTTGGGGACAGAAATTTTGGCTGCTAATACTTTGTTGTTGCAGGTAGTTACCCTAGCAGCCTATTTTATTGATGGTATTGCTTTTGCGACAGAGAGTATTGCTGGAAATCTCCAAGGACAAGGAAAAATCAGCCAATTAATTCCCTTATTAAAGCTGGCAGGTAGCAGTAGCTTATTGGCTGGCTTGGGTTTTGCCGTCACATTTTGTTTGTTTCCTCAATTTCTATTTGGCTTATTGACTAATCACTCAGAAGTAGTCGCACAAGTCGGTAACTATGTCTGGTGGCTGTTGCCTATTTTGGGTTTTGGTTCGTTGGCATATATGCTAGATGGCTATTTTCTGGGTTTAACCGCCGGTAAAATTCTGCGTCAGTCTACGATTATTGCTGCGCTGTTGGGTTTTGCACCTATGGCGATCGCAGCTTGGCATTGGCAAACTAATCATTTGCTCTGGCTGGCATTGGCTTTATTTATGACAACTCGCAGCATTACTTTGGGATTAAAAATTAATCATTAAGGCACTACCTGTACTTGTATTATGATGATTAAATAACCAAAGCTCAGTAATATAAACGCGAGAAGCATTATGCGATGCAAAATATTGAAGAGTATTACACGGTTACGTCGTTACTGGTTCTATTACTTAATTTCTGGAATAATGGCGATCGCCATTATTGTTACTCAGGCTTCTTTACTCAGATCGCAGACATTAATTCCATCTCAGACAATTTCGGAAATAAAACCAGAGTTGCTTGATTTAGGAGAATTTTCTGATTTAGTTGCCAAGATAGAGTCAACGTGGGAAAACGATTATGAAAGATATTTTGACCGCGATTTCTCTAATCAATCGCGATCGGCAAACCAAATTGCTGACCGTTTACAAGAAGTTCAAGAGCAAACAAATATTAACCCTGCGGTTATTTGGGCTATGCCTATGGACGATTTTTTGGAATTAGTTTTAGTCACTCCCCAAAGGCAATTCATCGTTAAAAAAATTAGAGGCGCAAACCGCGCCAGGCTAAACAAAAGGATTGATGAACTAGCAGTGGGAATTAGCGATCGCTCCTCTCTCAAATATCTTCCTCCAGCCAGATTAATTTATAATTGGTTGCTCAAACCTCTAGAACCTTATTTAGAAGCGGAAAATATTGACACCTTGTTGCTTTGCACTGGTTCAAAACTACGCTCTTTCCCTTTTGCTGCACTGCATGATGGCGAAAAATTTGTGGTCGAAAAATATAATTTGGCTCGTATTCCAGCATTTAATCTGACAGATACCAGTTATCAAGCTAAGTCAAATAGACAAGTTTTGGCTATGGGAGCATCAAAATTTAACAAATTGCCATCACTCCCTGGAGTTGAAGTTGAATTAAATACTATCGTGCCTAAATTATGGTCTGGTCGTAAAATAGTTAACCAAGAGTTCACTGTGGACAATCTTCAGAATGCTCATCAAACAGAAGGTTTTGAGATTATTCATATCGCTTCTCACTCGGTGTTTAGCCCTGGTTCACCTGAAAGTTCTTTTATTCAGTTTAGCGATCGCCAATTGACATTAGCTCAAATTGCTAATTTAGAATTAGATCTGCCTCCAGTAGATTTATTAGTTTTAAGTTCTTGCGAAACCGCATTAGGAGATGAAGAGGCTGAATATGGATTTGCCGGTCTGGCTATGCAGGCGGGAGTAAAATCTGCTTTGGCTAGCCTCTGGTTAATTGATGATGTGGGAACAGTTTTGTTGATGAGTGACTTTTATCAGCAGTTGAAATCTACTCCAATCAAATCAGCAGCTTTAAGACAGGCTCAAGTTAATCTGCTTAAACAGAAAGTTTTTGTTGACAAAGCTCAAATCAAAGGCTTAGACGTAGAAGTTAATTTGCCTGAAATAACTTCAGCCGATCAAGCTCAAGATTTCACTCATCCTTTTTATTGGGCGGGATTTACGGTTATTGGCAATCCTTGGTAAATAAATTAGCAGCGTCAGAGCGATCTCTTTAAGATTTACAGCGATAATCTTATACGGGCAAGACATTGCCTTGCCCGTATAACATACTTTATGCTGCTTTAGCTCGATCTAAAAGAGCCTGTACCTCTTCTGTTTTCATCCGCGCGCCCAAAGTAGTAACTATTTTTGCCGAAGCCAAAGAAGCTAAACGCCCTGCTTCTGCATAACTCATTCCGTTAGTAATGCCATAAAGAAATGCACCCGCATACATATCTCCTGCACCAACAGTATCGATCGCCTTAACAGCAAACGGGTCGATGTTAAGCAATTTTTCTCCATCGAAGATAACCGAACCTGCTGCACCGCGTGTAATAGCGAACCCTTTAGCTAAAGTTTTGAGATAGTCTACTGCAACATCAAAATCTTCGGTTTCTGCCATCAACAAAGCTTCACTTTCATTAGCAAAGAGAAAATCAACTCCCGAACCAATTATTTCTAATAAGCCTGACTTGAAAAATTTCACCATATTAAGATCTGCTAGGGTAAATGCCACCTTATTTCCCGCAGCCTGAGCGATTTCTCGGGCTTCGATTGCTGCCTGTTTGCTACTTTCACCACTAACTAAATAGCCCTCAATATAAGTATATTTAGCGTTTTTGATCGCTTCGGGAACTAATTCATGATTACTAAACCCGCCTGAGATTCCCAAAAAAGTATTCATAGTGCGATCGGCATCGGGAGTGACAAATACCAAGCATTTGCCCGTCACTCCTGATTGAGCAGCGTGGTTTTCTAAGTTAGTCGCTACTCCACAATCAATTAAATCTTGAGTATAAAATTTTCCTGGTTCATCATTGGCAACCTTACAAGAATAAAATGATTTACCACCAAACTGGCTTACGGCAATCTGGGTATTTGCTGCTGACCCACCACAAGAGCGTTTTTGGTCGTATTGAGCCAAATTACTCACAATTTTATCCTGAGCATCTCGATCTAATAAGGTCATTACGCCTTTATCAATGCCGAGATCTTGTAATACTTCAGGTGACACTTCGAACTCAATATCTAATAGGGCATTACCCAAAGCGTACACATCATATTTCGCCATAAATTACCTCAGATCATTAATACGATTAACTTTAAGCAAGATAGCATTATTAGCACCTGGGTATCAGTCGAGGTCGCGCTTATCTATACCAATAATTAAATATTTTGCTGGCAAAACAAAAATTAGAGACGGGCAAGGAAGATATAATTATCTAAATTGATTTAGCGCTTTAATAACTAGCTTTTTAGTCGCCCCTGCTCTTATATGTCACCATCCAATTTAGAAACCTCTGTTAAAGATCAAGAGCCAGAAGAATATCTTAATGAACTTCCTGATGAAGTGGAGATGTCTTTGTTCGATCACCTAGAAGAACTTCGGTTGCGTATTTTCTATGCTTTAATTGCAGTAGCGATCGCTGCTATTGGCTGCTTTATCTTTGTCAGACCTTTAGTTCGTATTCTAGAAGTACCCGCCCAAGGAGTCCAATTTTTACAGCTTGCTCCAGGAGAATTTTTCTTTGTTTCGATTAAGGTAGCTGGCTACAGTGGTATGGTTTTGGCTAGTCCTTTTATTTTGTATCAGATTGTTCAGTTTGTCCTACCAGGGTTAACCAGAAAAGAGCGTCGTTTACTTGCTCCCGTTATTTTTGGCTCGAGTATTTTATTCTTTGCCGGGTTGTTTTTTGCCTATATTGCCTTAATTCCTGCTGCTCTTAATTTCTTTATTAACTACGGTAGTGACGTGGTTGAACAGGCCTGGTCAATAGATAAATATTTTGAGTTTGTCTTGCTGTTGTTGTTTAGCACGGGTTTGGCGTTTCAGATTCCAATTGTGCAGCTTATTTTAGGCTTTTTGGGTATTGTTTCCTCAGCGCAGATGCTCGCAGGTTGGCGTTATGTAATCCTTAGCTCTGTAGTTATAGGTGCAGTCCTGACTCCCTCTACCGATCCTTTAACCCAATCTTTATTAGCAGGTGCAGTGTTAAGTCTATATTTTGGTGGTATTGGTGCAGTGAAGCTAATTGGCAAGTAGTCACGAGTTACTTCGCTCATGAATAACTTGAAACAAAAAACAAATCTGATTTTGGCGCTGCGATCGCGCTTACTCTAAATTACCAATTAATCTAGATCGTTTATGTTCCTCAAATCTCAATGGCGATCGTCGTACATATTGTTAATTTTGCTCGAACTAAAGAATAGAAAACAAAAACACTATTCCCAACGAAGCACTACACAGTATTGCCAGTCCGCAAAGCTGTTGAAGAAAACCAATCCTTTGGTTGAGCTTATCTATACGGTTAGAGACATAGTATACTTGCTTTTTTAAAATACTATACTGATTTTCTATAAAGTTTTGACTTGTGGCTCTAGCATTTCTAGCACTACTTCTGCCAGTTTTAAATTGATCGCTAAATCCATTGTTTAAATTATCAAGCAACTTTGATTGTTGCAGTATTACTGATTTTAGCTGTTCTATCTCTTCAAAGTTAGATTGCGATTTAGTAGCTTTATGAAGATACTGTTCTAATAGACCAGGCCCCAATTGAAAGTAGCCTTTATGGGCACAATAAATAGCGTTAATTAACTCTTTTTCTGGAGTATTTTTCTTCAAATACCCTTTTGCACCTACCTGTAAAGCAGTATTCAAATAGATATTTTCATTATGAACGCTAATTATTAATACGCTTGTATTAATAAATTGTTCGAAAATAATTTGAGTAGCTGCTAATCCATCCAGGATAGGCATCTCAATATCCATCAACACAATATCGGGTTGATGTATTTTAATTAAAGAGATAGCTTCCTGACCGTTATTAGCACAACCAATAAGTTCCAGACCCTGAGCGGATTTAATGTAGCTGATTAAAATTTCCTGAACTGTTTTTTGATCGTCTACTATCAAGACTCTGATCATTATTGTACTGTATGCTTTTAACTAAATTAACTTATGCTATAAATATACGAACATATAGTTTTATTAAATGTCAATCAATGTATCAGATTTTTACTTTAAGTCACGAACCTAATTGGGTAACTTATTTAGGATAATAATAGTTGAAATTATATATAGTCAAAACTTCAAAAGTCATTAGAGAATCAATAAACTCAAAATTTTAATTTAATTTGAGATCTGAGAACTGTCAGATTGCCTTGGCTATTCTTGATTTATTCTCTTTAAATAGTTTTAAGTTTATCGATATTTTTTTGAGTTTTAAAAACGCTTGTTTTATAATAAACAATTATCATTTAAAACTGTGATAGTTTATTTAAAAAAATGATGCTTGATTAATTCAATTATTAAATGAAATTTAATTATTCAGATATTTTTATCACTATTGCTACTAATAAAATTCAATTATTAGTAGAATTTTATAGCCAAGTTTTTCAAAAACAGCCGACTATTTATCGTTCTAACATTTATGCAGAATTTCAATTAGGACAAGTTCGTATTAGTATTTTTAAACCCAAACTAGAGCGTCAGTCAGAGTTTGACAATCATAGCAGTAGTATGAGCTTCTGCTTAGAGGTAGACGATCTCCAACAGGCGATCGCCTGTCTCGCCGATTTAGGTTATCCACCACCAGGAAAAATTATTGAAGCTTCTCATGGCCAAGAAATTTATGCCTACGATCCCATAGGAAATCGTTTAATTTTGCATCAGTCCAAGATTACTTTGCCTTAGCTTTAACCGTTGCTCTCAATCTCAGTAGTCGGACATCAATTTATAGCAAGTGAACTATAGATTAAAACGTTAGTTATAAAATGAGCTAATAGCTAATAGCTAATAGCTAATAGCTTTTAGCTTTTGATCGACGTGTCTTAACCTTTGCTTCGAGTGCTATAATTAATCACACAAAAAATATAAATAAAACACCAGAAATATATAGTATTTCTGGTGTTTATAATTGTTAATTAAGTTAGTTTACATTGCGCCACACTACATCTTCATTCAATAAATTAATTTTCGGTAGTCTCGGCAGCTGTAGAACTTTTTCCGATTACTTCTGTTTCTATTGTTTCCTCTGTTTCTTCCGTCTCAACAGGTTTTGAAGGTAAAACAACAGTAATAGCAATGCGTTCGGGATCGTCTAAAACTTCAGTTCCTTTGGGCAGGGCAATTTCTCCCACGTGCAAAACACTACCAATTTCAAAGTTACTTACATCAATCTCAATCGATTCAGGAATACTATCAGCAGCACAGCTAATATTTAATTCGGTCATGATTTGTTCAACAATACCTCCTTCCTTGGCACCAGCAGCATCACCTAATAAGATTACTGGGACAACAATCTCTACCTGTTGTTTCGCAGAGACAGTAAAGAAGCTAAGATGATGCAAAGTTCTTTTCCATGGATGAGCCTGAACTTCTCTAATTAAAGCTTTGCCTTTCCAAGAAATGTCTGGAACATTAAGATCTACTAAGGTATTGTTTACCGCTGCGTCTCTTAATAAGAGTTGCGCTTCTTTGGCAGGAATGGTAAGAGATACAGAGTTGGCTCCATCATGTCCATATAAAGCTACGGGAATCAATCCTCCACGGCGTAATGCTCTGGGCTTGCTTCCTTCGGGTCTAGATTTGCATTCTACGGATATGTTCATAGTTTTAAACTGATTTGGTGTTAACTAATACGGTTAAAAATTTTTACTAATGGAGACAACAATTCCCAGCTTTAACCAGATTATTTGGTATTTAGCTGATTTAGCTGAGTCTAGCCTACAGGAATTCCGTCTGCATCGAGCAAAGCTCTTTTAGGACCATGAATTGGATCTTCGACAATAATTGTCTGATCGCGGCTTGGTCCTACAGAAACAATAGCAATAGGAACTTTCATCAATTCGGCCATATATTTGAGATAGTTCAGCGCTTTTTCCGGTAGATCTGAGAGAGAACGACAGCCGGTAGTAGATTGTTGCCATCCTGGTAGAGTCTGGAAAACTGGTTTACAGTTGGCAAAATGACTGGCGTTGGTAGGAAAGTGATTACAAATTTCGCCGTCAATCTCGTATGCTACACAGACTTTAATTTCTTCTAACTCGTCTAGTACATCTAGTTTGGTAATTGCCAGACAATCTAAACCGTTAATCCGTACGGCATAACGACCAATCACCGCATCAAACCAACCACAGCGACGACGGCGACCAGTAGTAGTACCAAATTCTGCTCCTAAATTTCCTAATAATTCACCCACATTATCTTTTAACTCGGTGGGAAAAGGACCTTCTCCAACCCGAGTAGTGTAGGCTTTGGCAACCCCAATTACTCTGTCTATAGTAGTAGGGCCTACTCCTGCGCCAACACAGGCTCCTCCTGCAATAGGATTAGAAGAAGTAACATAAGGATAAGTACCATGATCTAAATCGAGTAAAGTTCCTTGCGCTCCTTCAAACAGAATATTTTTTTTCTCTCGTACCGCTTCATAAATTTTGAGTGAACTATCGATTACAAAAGGCTTCAAAAACTCAGCATATTTTAGATACTCTTCAATTACTTTCTCTGAATCTAAAGGAGGTAAATTATATAGTTTTTCTAAAATTACGTTTTTATAATTAATCGTCCAGCTAAGTTGCTGATGCAAATGTTCGGGGTTCATCAAATCTAAAACCCGAATGCCAGTTCGCTCTGATTTATCAGCATAAGTCGGGCCAATTCCTCGACCCGTGGTACCAATTTTATATTCTCCTCTGCTTTCTTCCGATGCCTGATCTATCTTGCGATGATAGGGCATGGTTATATGAGCCGTCTGAGATACATATAGATTATCTACTGTCACTCCCAAAGCCTTTAGCTGCTCTATTTCTTCGATTAACACTTGAGGATCTATTACTGTTCCAGAACCAATAATACATTCTGTCTTAGGATATAAAATTCCTGAGGGAATCAAGTGTAGTTTGAAAGTTTGTCCAGCTACAACAACTGTATGTCCTGCATTTACTCCCCCTTGAGAGCGTACTACGACATCTGCCGAGCGACTAAGTAGATCGGTTATTTTTCCTTTTCCTTCGTCACCCCATTGGGCTCCGATCACGATAACATTAGCCAAGAGTTTATTTGGAAGCTAAAGTTTACACAAACTATTATTATGGTTATTTGCAGTACAAAATGTCAACTGTTGTTAGCCAAGAAGTTAAAAAGAGAATGGAACTACTGCAACAAGTTAGAATTATCGATCCGATTAGGCAAGTAGATCGACTTGCCGATGTATTGATTATTGGCGGTAAAATTAAAGCGATCGCAGAACGAATTGCTGATTACCCATCACAAACTTCAATTATTAATCCCTCGGGTTTGGTTTTGGGTGCTGGTCTAACAGATCTTTATAGTCATAGCTCAGAACCAGGAAATGAGGCGAGAGAAACTTTATTAAATTTAGCTCAAGCTGCTGCTGCGGGAGGGTTTACTCAGGTAGGAATTTTACCTGACACTTTTCCCCCAATTGATAATACTGAGGTTTTGGCTGCTCTCCAGCAAAAACGTAATCTATTAATTGCTAATAGTCAAGATATGTTCTTACCTCGACTGCATTATTGGGGCAATTCTTGTAATGCTACTAATCAGATGAATGAGCTAGGTGAATTGAAACCAGAAATAGTTGGTTTTGTCAGTCATTGCGACTTGGGCAGCTTGAATGTATTGCGGCAAATTTTAGAATATGTTCAGCCTTGGCAAAAGACGATCGCGATCGCTCTGCATCAAAATGAATTAGCTGGGAGTGGAGTAGTCAGAGAAGGTGATGTATCAATTCGCTACGGTATGTCAGGAAATCCTGGTTTTTCTGAAGCAGCGATTATTGCAGCAGTCTTGGAAATTGTGGCAAAAATCCCTACACCTGTTCATATCATGCGTGTCTCCACTCAACGGGGAGTAGAGCTAGTTGCCGCTGCCAAAGCCAGAGGTGTGCCGATAACCGCCAGTACCACCTGGATGCACCTGTTATGGAATAGTGATGCCGTGGGCAGTTATGATCCAAATTTGCGTCTGGAACCACCATTGGGAGATAACCAAGATCGAGCTGCTTTAATTGATGGCATTAGACAAGGAATTATCGATGCGATCGCGATCGATCATCAAGCCTATACTTATGAAGAAAAAACTGTTCCTTTTGCTTTAGCTCCTCCAGGAGTGATTGGCTTAGAATTAGCTTTGCCACTGTTATGGTCAAGATTTGTTGATACTGGAAAATGGTCGGCACTGGAGCTATGGCAAGCTTTGAGTAGTCGTCCTCGCCAATGTATACAGCAAGAATCGGTGGAGATTGCACCTGAGCAAACCGCCGATCTAGTCTTGTTCGATCCTCAACAAACTTGGAAAGTCGAGCGAAATAATCTTAAAACCCCTGCTGCTAATACTCCTTGGTATTGCCAAGAAATTAATGGCAAAGTAATTAAAACTTGGAACAGTAATCAATAATTACTTACTACTTATATTCAACCTTTCTCAAAAATGTTAGTTGGAAATTCCTTTAGGGCATTATAAAAAGGTAATTGCCGCAATTGTAGTCAATTTTAATGTTTGAGCAGGAAATAGCCAGAATTTTGCTGTTGCAAAATTTTCTTTTAAACCGAGTAGAAGAAGTTCTCGCTGAAAATCAAAGATTAAAAACAGAATTTCAAGAAATAACCGAAAAAGAGGAACGCTTTCGGCAGATTGCGGAAAATGTCCGAGAAGTTTTTTTTGTGATTTCAGCCAAGACAGACAAAATATTGTACATTAGCCTAACTTACGAAAAGGTTTGGGGACGTAGTTGTCAGAGTTTATACGACGATCCTCAATCATGGCTATTGGCGATTCATCCGGAAGACTCGTTTAAAGCGCTCTCTACGATTGAAACCCAGTTTAGAACAGGGGAAGATTTTGAATAAGAATATCGCATTATTCGTCCCGATCGATCGATCTGTTGGGTAAGAATACGAGCTTCTTCTGTCCGTGACGTGATAGGTAAAGTCAATCGTTTTGTAGGTATTGCCGAAGATATCACCAAGCGCAAAGAAGCTGAAGAGGCGCTCAAGAAAAGCGAAGAACAGTTTCGCCTCACCTTTGAAATGGCTCCGATTGGGATGGCAATCAGTACCCTCAAAGGTAAGTTTACTAGGGTTAATCAAGCTTTGTGTGATGCTTTAGGATATTCCCCAGCCGAATTATTAGAATTGTCTTTTGCTGAGATTAGTCATCCCGATGACTGGGAAACGCATCATCATTTAGAGCAGAAATTAATAGACGGTGCAGCATCAAGTTTTCAAATTGAAAAACGTTTTATTGCCAAAAATGGTCACATAGTCGATACTTTGCTCAAAGTTTTGATGGTGTGTGACGCTAGCGAAAAACCGCTACATTTCAACAATCAAATTGTTGATATTACCGAAGGCAAACAGATGGAGCAGCAGTTATTCCATGATGCTCTCCACGATGCTCTGACTGGACTACCTAATCGGGCTTTATTTATGGATCGTTTGGAGCAACAGCTAAAAAGAAGCCAGCGTCAGGATAAATATTTATTCGCGGTATTGTTCCTCGATTTAGACCGATTCAAAGTAGTTAACGATAGCGTAGGTCATTTAATCCCAGACAAGCTACTAATTGAGATTGCCCGCCGTTTGGAAAAGTCAATCGCACCGACGGATACAGTAGCACGCTTGGGAGGAGATGAATTTACAATTCTGTTAGAAAATATTTCTAGTAAATCTGAGGCTACCTTGGTTGCCGAAAGTATTTATTAAACTTTAACATTTCCCTTTCATATTGAAGGCTATGAGTTATTTACCACCGCTAGCATTGGTATTGCTTTCTCATCCCAAGGGTACGATAAGCCAGAAGATATTTTACGGGATGCAGACCTAACGATGTATAGTGCCAAAGAACAGGGTAAGGCACGCTATGAAGTTTTCGATTATTCACTGCGCGATCGCGCTTTACAAAGACTAGAGTTAGAAACAGACCTCCACAGAGCCTTAGAACGAAGAGAGTTTGAAGTGTATTATCAGCCGATTACTTTGGCATTAGGTATTTTATCTGGTTTTGAGGCATTAGCACGCTGGAATCATCCCACCAAAGGTTCAATTGGTCCTACAGATTTTATTCCTATTTGCGAAGAAACTGGTTTAATCGTTCCCTTGGGTAACTGGCTGCTTCAAGAAGCCTGCCAAACTGCACGCAATTGGCAGCTAAAATATCCCGAACATCCAACAATTAAAATGAGCGTCAATCTCTCTGCCCAGCAATTTCGCGAACCACAATTAATTCAGGAAGTCGAAAAGGTTTTGGCGCAGACGGGTTTGAAAGGTAAGTTTCTCAAGCTAGAAATTACTGAAAGTATCTTGATTGATAATCTAGAAACGGTCACAGAAATTATTCTCAATCTCAGAAAGCAAAATATTCAGTTTAGTATCGATGATTTTGGCGCGGGATATTCTTCTTTAAGCTTATTTACATCGTTTTCCTGTTGATACAATCAAAATAGACCGTTCTTTTGTCAGTCAGATGCAGCCGAATGGCGAGAATTCAGCAATCATCAAGGCGATCGTTAGTCTCGCCCATATGTTAAACATGGATGTGATCGCCGAAGGCATCGAAACTACTTCGCAATTAGCGCAACTTAAACTGCTGCAATGTGAGTATGGACAGGGTTTTTTCTTTTCTAGACCTTTAAGTTAAAAAGATGCAGAAGTATTTATGGCTAATTCACCTAGGTGGTATTAACAAAATCATGAAAGCAGGGGTGATTACTGATTACTAAGCTTGTGTCCTTCGATCTTTACTTCATGTTCCCTCAGACAACGCAGCCAGCCATGCAGACGACGAATCGCGTCACAATTTTCTAGTAGACCAGACTTTTGTTCTTTTTTGGTTAAGCGAACGAACTTCTTGTAACTGGGGTAGTCAGGGGCAACCAAAGCATCTTTTTGATGCAAAATCAGAGGGTTAGTTTCATCAGATATGTCGTGATAGGTCACAGATAAATTATGTAAATCTACCTCCATCGTTGCCTTCAAAGCAGGATGCGCTTGAGTATCGAACTCTGGATATACCAAATAGGTTATTTTAGGTTTGTTGTAATAAAGCTTAATAATATTAGCGTTTTCTAGGCGATAGAAATTACGACTAGCACAACCTTCATAGAGTCGCAGTAGGGGAGGCAGTTTTTCCAACGCGCTAACGTGGACGGCGATCGCATCATTGAGCTGTTTGCCGATGCCGCTAGTTTTGCACAAATTGGCAATTTTTCTCAAATCTCCGACGTTAATTAGTAAAATATCGGCTATGGTACAGGCTTCCTTGTAGCTACCAAACAAAGCTTTGACATCGGCTTTAATCTCAGGAGCAAGTTTTCTAACCGTAGGACGACCGCTAAATTTACTGAGTGCTAGATAGACTAAAAGGTCTTGACGACGTTTTTCGCTAATTGCTTCCCATTCATCGCGTTCGGTAGCCTGAAGGACTAGTTTAAAAGCACGCTGGTAGCTACGAAATTCAGCTTTAATAGCAGCTTCTGAGCCTAATTCACCTTTAACGGGCAATCGTCCTCTTTTGGTATAAAAATCCATCAAGGGAGACAACAAATCTTGATAATCCTCAAAATTTCTGACTTTAGCCTGAATACAGGGTGTACTAAGACGGGAATATAAGCGAGAAGCGCGGAAAAATTCGGCTTCAGCTTCATGACGGAAAACCAGATAAATGCCCAAGCCAGCAGGAACAGATTCCACTCCCAGAACTTGATCTATGTATAGTTTCAGTTCTTCCTGTTCGTAATATTTCTGAAAAGTGTTGCGGTTAGTGACTAGACCATCACCATAAGCTACTAAGCCACGACGGCGATCGTCCACCAAGACTTGTGCTGAGACAATCAGTACCTTATGGGTTAATTCCCAGGCTTTGATCAGGGCTTGTCTTCTTTCGGCTATATCTTCAATAACATTGATAATATAGCCCAAGTTAACAATGTCAGCAGGCTCAAGGTTAGCATTAGGGCGATAATAAGGATCCCAGCCTGAACTGGAGTAACCCAAATTCTCAAGCTGTTTAACATCTTCACCATAACCGCAACCATAATCAAAAAAGGTAGTGCCTGACTCAAATAAATCGGCTTCTAAAACAATTCTGACAGGACGAGATAGTTCCGAACGTTTTAAAGCAGCTTTGTGTCTCTCAATTAAAATAGTCTGCTTTCGGGCAAGGGGAGAGTCTATAGGACAAGCAACGTGATGACCAACTAAAGATATGCCCTGCTGTAACAATAATCGTGTCCACTCCTGTAGGGTTCCAATATGGCGAGAATTATCTAACAAACCCAAAGCTACCTCTTGTTTGGTTAATTCGGCAAAGATTTGATAGAGAGGATAGTCTGTGCCAACAAAGGTCTCTTTGCGATGGAGAATTGGCGGATTATGAGAATTATGATATTGTCTAACCGAAACTTGTTCGGTGGCAAGATCTACGACAATACTTTGATGTAGCTGAGGATGAGGGTCGCGATCAAAGTCAGGATAATACAAATAAGAAACTTTGGGACGATCTGTACCCAGCTTAATAATCGTAGCGCGGTCAAGATTTTTAACTAATTTCCGCGCCTGATTTTCATAGTCTCTCAGAACAGAGTCGAGGTTGGCTAAAGCATCGCTATGGACATACAAAGCACTAGGCAAATGTTTACCTATAGTGCTTTGTTGACAGCTAGAGACAATTGTGGAAAATTTTTCAAGAGTTACCATCTTTCAGTATCAGTCAATAGTAATTGGTGATGGATAATCAGTGTTAACCTGACACATATTTTCTAACCCTAATCATCTTAAGTTTATAGCTAGATTGCGAAAATGAAATATCATCATATTGGTTTTAGCCAGTCAGATATAGGTCTTGATGCGCCCCAAACAGTAATATTATCGGGAGAACCAGAACGATCGCAGTTTATCGCTCAAGCTTACTTACAAAACGTCAAACTTCTTTCACAATACCGAGGACTTCATAGTTATTTGGGTAATCTGCCTAATGGTAAACCCATCTTAGTTGCTACTAGTGGAATGGGCGCCCCTTCGTTAAGTATTGTAGTAAATGAATTGGTACAGGTCGGAATTAAACGGTTTCTTCGAGTTGGCACTTGTGGTTCAATTCAGCCCTATATTCCAGTAGGAGATCTAGTTATATCCCAAGGATGTTTGTGTCGCCAAGGTGCAGCTTTAGATATAGCTCCTGTTGAATATCCAGCGATCGCCGATCCGTTTTTGACCGTAGCTTTAGTAGAAACTGCACGTAAATTAAATATTCCCTGTCATTTAGGCATTACTGCCTCAGTAGATACTTTTTATGAAGGGCAAGAGAGAAGCGAATCCTCTGCCAACTTGCATCTTCAATCATGGTTAACAGGAATTACTTCTACCTATCGCCAATTGAATATTCTAAATTACGAAATGGAAGCAGGAACTTTGTTAAAAATGGCCGGAGTATATGGTTTCACCGCTGCCTGTGTATGCGCAGTAGTCGCACAAAGAACCGAAGCTGAAACTATAGCTGTTGCCGATAAAGAGACTGCTGTTAAACGAGCTATCGATGTTGCTATTGATACTCTTTGCCATACTTAAAGCTCAACGGCTGATATTTTAACGCTGGTTTGAAGACTTAGAACCTGGTTGCTCAATAGTAGTGCGGGTAGAAAGTTTTTTGACTTGGGAATTGTCTGCTAAAGAGCGTTTGGCAACGACCTCAACCTCCACTTTTAGTCCAGGTTGGCGATATTCTGGGGGAATAGGTAGTTGTCCTAGCTTTAAAGTAAATAAATTACCCTTTTTGACGATCGCTTGTGGAGGAATTGACCCTTGATATTTGGTTTTATAGGTTGTGCTACTACCACCAAAAATATTTTTATTTTCTGACGGTTCGCCAACCAGGTATTTAACAGAAAAGTCGGTCGCAATTAAATTTGACTTTTCAGCCTCATCGAAGATATCTAACTCTAAGTTTGCCCCTTGTCCAAATAGACCGTCTATAGTTAGATCGGCAACATCATCGGTATGAACTGCATTAAAGACAAATAACTCGGTCAGGTTATCCCGTTTAACTTTTTTAGTTTCTAACCACAGCTCATCAGGTAAAAAAATATTCGCATCATTTTCTCCTTTAAGACTTAGAGTAATTTTTTGCTCGTTAAAATCTTCTACTGGTTGGGGTGCATCCCAGACAAGTAGAACAGTATGCTCATGACGAGCGATTAATTCTTTATATTTATCGGCAATAATTGACCCAGGAGCAAACAAAGCAGAAGCATTGTCTTTGTTCTGCCAGATATTCCTTGATAAAGTGTAGCCTCTCCCTTTTAGTTCGCTAATTGGCGCAGTAACTTCTGGAAAATCAGGAGCCAAAGATTTGTCTAGATTGATTAAAGTTAAAGTTCCGATTTGACCGTCTCTGCCTTTTCGACCATCTCGCCCTAGCTTCCCTGAGTAACCATCGGTACACTGGAATTCTTCGGTAGTGCAGCTATAGTTAGAGCTGCCAGGTTTACCAAAGCATGTTTCTTCATTCCAATAAGGGCGATCGCATTTACAACCTACTCCCCCTTCACCTGCTTTTCCTGGTGTGCCACCTTCCCCTGCCGCAGCAATGACATAAATTTGCTTGAGGTGTTCTTTGTTAGTAGTGTAAACAGTTAAAGAACCGCCATTTCCTCCAGTTCCACCATCGCCACCATCACCACCATTACCACCATCCGCACCGCGCAGATTCTTCTCTACTTTTTCTGATTGCTGTTGGCAAAAAGCATCATAACCTTTAACTCCTGATTCCCCTGAAGCACCTTTTCCTCCAGTCAAATCTAAAGTCATTGATGAGCCATCGGCAAACACTGTCAAATTATCACTATTACGACCATTCATTCCTTTTTCTCCAGTTTCTCCATCGTCGCCATCTTCTCCCAAAGATGTTATGTTTTCGGCTAGCACGGAAGAACAGAGCAAAGATTGTGAAGAAGTAGATGTAGAAGTGATAAATTGCGGAAAAATTAAAATCGTGATGAACAATGTCAGTTTACTTAAAAAACGTACTTGCATAGTCGAAAAAAACTATTTTGATCCCATTTCGGTTATCTTCGTTTTTCGTGTATCGCACAGTTTTCAATTTTTGTCATTATTTTTTGAGATTTTATTAATAAAACTTAGTTTTTTGCGCTTGTAATCGATCATTAGAGTTAGTTATCTTATGCTCAAATGAAAGCCTTTTCGCAGTTTTTTAGCCCTAATTAGCCAATTCAGCAATATATATGAAATTTTATGTATTACGATATTAGTATTATATTTTAGGTATAAAGTTCTTGTAATAAATCGGAACAGAATGAAGCGTTGGTTAACAAGTCTATTTTTAATCTTCTCGGTATGGATTTCAGGTGGTTGGATTAGATCGGCTCAAGCATTACCCAAACAAACTGTGCATCTTACAGAGCAACAAATTGCGCAAGGGGAAAAAATTGCCAAGCAAGCAGTTCGCGCAGCAGAACGGGGTGATTTTGCTAGGGCAGAAACCTATTGGACATCATTAGTGGAAAAGTTTCCTGAGAATCCTGCTGTGTGGAGTAACCGCGGTAATGTTCGCATTGGTCAATATAAACTTACAGAAGCGATCGCGGATTTTGATCGTTCTATTGAAATTGCGCCTAAATATCCTGATGCCTATCTCAATCGCGGTATTGCTTATGAAGGCAAAAGACTTTGGGATAAGGCGATCTTAGATTACGATCGCGTATTAGCTATTAGTCCTCAAGACCCAGTAGCGTTAAACAATCGAGGAAATGCTAAAGCAGGACAACAAAATTGGCTAGAGGCTTTAGAAGATTATCAACAGGCAGCCATTATTGCTCCCAACTTCGCTATGGCACGGGGTAATGCTTCTCTAGTACAATATCAAATCGGCAATCGTTCTGAAGCTATCCGTAATATGCGGAATTTAGTTCGTAAATACCCCATGTATTCAGATATACGCGCTGCACTAACAGCAGCTTTGTGGGTTGAAGGGCAACAAGGCGAAGCCGAAAGTAATTGGGTTGCAGCAGTAGGTCTAGATAGCCGCTACCAAGATTTGGACTGGATTATCAACATCCGTCGCTGGCCACCATCAATGGTTCAAGCACTAGAAAGATTTTTAAATCTTAATTAATTCGGTAATTACTGTTAATTTCCTGTAGCAATTCTAATTACATGAGCGACTCATTGCCCCAAAAAGAGCTTTCTTTTTCTCAAGCGATCGCACTAACTCAATCCCTGATGGATCGAATCAATGCTAACGAGCTTAGTGAAGTTGAAATTCAACAAGAAATTTCATTGATATTAACTACGAAAAACGGCGGAAGAGGATTTTTTGTATCTTACTTAACAAGTGATTTGCCTTTAGCCGAGCATCCTTCTTTAGGAATTATTAATGGATTAAAATCTTCTGTAGAGGTGGCTAGCGAGCTGTTAGTCAAAAACTTAGCTATGTCTTCAGCTATGACTATTACTCACCGTCGTAACAACAATCTAGACAACGTTGAGGAATCACAAAGAGTTTCTCGGCGTACAAGCAATTTAATTCAACAGGTTAAATTAGAATCGGTTCAGGAGCAACTTCGGAAATTGCAGCATACCATTGAAGGCGTAAGCGAAGAATACAAAGAGTTTTTAGAACGCTGGAATTACGACATTGAGCAAAAAGAAGCCATTAGAAAAGCAATTATTAGTGCTTTGGTCTAAAAATTAAAAACCACACGACAACAAAACTATTCACTTTTTTATGTAGCGTTTAAAGTTACATCTACTTCAAATTTATATCCAACACCTCGTACAGTCTGAATAAAAGAAGGTTCGGCAGAATCAATTTCAATCTTCTTGCGAATTTGCCCTATGTGAACATCGACAACTCTTTGATCTCCCACATAATCATAATCCCAAACATTTTGAATCAGCTCGTCTCTGCGCCACACTCTTCCAGGGCGAGTAGCTAAAAAATGCAATAAATCAAATTCTAAAGCCGTCAACAAAATTAGCTGATCATTTATTTTTACTTCTCTGCGAACAGGATCTATAGTCATGTTGCTAAATATAAGAGGTTGTTTCTCAGAGGTTGTAACTGTTCGCTGTCTTTTTAAAATTGCTTTGACACGATACTCTAATTCTTGCAGATCGAAAGGCTTGGTTAGGTAGTCATCGGCTCCCTTCAAAAAACCTTCTTTCTTATCAGCAGCATCCGCTCTACTAGTAAGCATTAAAATGAAAACGTCTGTATGACGCTGCATTTCTTCACATAAGTTGTAACCTAAAGCATCTGGTAGGTTAACATCTAGTATTACTAAGTCGGGATGGAATTGTTCAAAAGTTTTCAATGCACTTTGACCATCTACAGCAGACTCGAGCAAATAATCTTTTTGGCTAAGAAACCGAAATATTAAATTACGAATTGCTGGATCATCATCTACGACTAGGATTTTTGCGGAAGCAGTATGCATAATTATTAACCAGTAAACTAAAACTAAGGCGATTTATTCGCCTAGAGAAACGAGCAAAGCTTATATTCTTATATTCAGTCTTCTAGACAATTATCGATGCATAACTGGATAATGCCAAGAACATAAATTACTTTAATAATTATATTGATTGTCTTTAGGCTTTTTCAAAAAAAATCTCACCTTTAACAGTTTCGTAAAGGTGAGATTTTGACCATATAGCATATGGTATTACATATTATAAATAAAAGAACCTGGCACTGAGCTATTTTCCCAGGAGGCTACCCTCCAAGTATCTTGGCCGCTACAGCGTTTCACAATCGAGTTCGGGATGGAGTCGAAGTGGGACCACTGCGCTACAAGCACCAGGAATGCTGGCGGTTCG
>DATNPK010000067.1 GCA_036703275.1 Coleofasciculaceae cyanobacterium
CATAGGGTTCGATTGGAGTGTCCTAAAGGACGACGCGAAGCTAGTGCCGTGGCATACCGCTTCGCATATAGTTACTTTTAATCAAACCTTTTTCTTCTCTACTTTTGCCAGTCTTTTTTTTCTTTTTTGTCCCGTACAGAGGGCCGATTTACATAATAAGCAGGCGATCGCATTTTGGGAAACGGAAAGGAAAAATCGATCTTATTTGTTTGAGTTGTAGAAGTAGAAAGCAAAGCCAGAAATTTACTAACTGGATTGTTTAGAGAGCTTTTGTTTGGTTGCGACTGAGATACGTATATTCCTGCTGCTAGAGCAAATTCTTGGAGAGTAATTGAGACGAAATGATATTTTAGGGCAAATAGATTTCATTCACTCTTTATTTGAGATAGCTGTGTAAAAAAGAGGATTAATTAGAGGATTTTAAGTTCTTTCTTTACTTTTTTACTTTTTCTCCTCTTTTTGCAACACTACCCAAATTGAATTAGTTTAAGTGAGATAATAAAATTTAAAAGGAAGTCTCCCGACCACAAATCAGAAATTATGAAAACGATTGTTAAACTTAAAATTGAACGATTTGAAGAACAAGGACAAGAATATTTTGTTGCCACTAGTGATGATATACAGGGATTAGTTGCCGAAGGCAATACAGTAGAAGAAGCAGTAGCTATAGCAGAAGATCTTGCTCATCACCTTCTATAACTTGATCGTCAGCAAGAAAATGTAACAACAAATTTTCAAGTAATGCCACAACAGTTTGAATACCCTTTAATTATTGAGGTTTAATGGGTAGATTAGCAGGTTTTTCTTATCGAGAGGTAACTCGAAAAATGCGTCAACTTGGGTTTTAATTTTATCGTTTTAGTAAGGGCGGCCATGAAATTTGGATTAATCCAGTTACCAATTTAAGAACTGTAATTCCGCATCACAGAGAAATTAGAGAAGGAACTTTAAGATATATTTTGAAACAAGCTCAAGTTCAAGTAGAGGATTTTTTCAAAGCTTAATTTTTAACCCAATACGACCAATGAATATAATTAATCCTGGAACATACATCAAAAAACCATCTATATTGATGCACACTTTTAAATACCTCTGTATTAATGACTAATCAGAACAAAGTTACTAATGCCAGTTGCGATAAGCCTACGGCATGGCTACGCTACGCGATTTGATTTTGATTTGGCTTGGTGGCAAATCGAACACCACCCAAGTTAGTTATAACAGTACGGTTACTAAAAAATAGTCAGCCACAATGAAAGAATTATCGGCAAAGATACAGTGCTGAGCAAAATGCTACTGGCTGCCACATTTTGATTCAAATTATATACTTCGGCTAAAATCAAACTGGCAAAAGCAGTAGGCATACCAGACATTAGCACTAATACCAAACAACTATCTCCTTTTATACCAAAACAGGTTAATAGTATTCCAGTCATACCAGGTAAAATAATCATCTTGATGATGGCAGGAAAAATTCCCCAGCGCAAATTTTGCCATTGCTGAAGTTTACTCAATTGCATTCCAATTAAAATGAAAGCTCCAGGCACGACTAATAAAACCGCTTGCGAAAGAGCTGTCTCAATTAGATCGGGTAGAGGCAAATTTCGACTAGTATAGCCATAAGCAAATGCCCATAGAGAAGGCAAGAACAACAGCTTTTGTAGTTGATCTAACCAATTACTTTGAGTCTCAAAATGACTATACTGATCTGCTACTAGCACCCCTAACCCATAGCTGCCTAAAATATTGTGAGCAACTGCATATAAAACAATCCAGCTCCAATAGTTTTGATCGACCAAAGGCGGTATTAAAGCTAAACCGACAAAGCCTGTATTGCCTAAAATAGAGGCAAGAATAAAACTGCCTATCCCAGTATTGGTTATTGGTAGCGGTATTTGCTCGATTCTGCGGGTTGCTGAGAAAGCCGATTTAACTTTAACCGAAGAACTTTGTGACTGACTCGATGCCAATACTTGAGGGTGATCTTTAACGCATAATTCTTTAAATGAACGCAAGATAGACAAAGCTAATGCCAAACCTAACAACAGCACCAGTACTGTAACAATAGGCGGCAGCCAGGCTATCTGCTCAAAATTAGATTTCCGTGCTAAGAAAAAAATTTGTAGGGGTACGCCAAGCCAGTAAAGTGAGAGACTTAGAAGTTTAGAGATGTTAGCGTTAACTATTCGCTCTCGGTAGATTATTACTCCAACAACTGACCATAATACACTCTGCAAGATAATCAGCATTTGCTCTCCTAACAAAAATATAGCAACAAATTATCATTTAATAGATGGGTTTAAAACCTCGGCAAAAGAGCCGATTGTGTTTACACCCTAATGTTATGGATGCAAGCACTTTCGACGCACGATCTTCACGTACCAAGGGTTCTAGCTGTTGTATAATAATTACAGAAACAAAAATCACGTTTCTAATCAGTACTTTGAAAACTAGCGATATAGGGTTCTGTTCAGGAGTGCTTGAATAGGTAAAATCTTTAAGCCACAAAGTTAGAAGAAATTCTTCGCTGTCCTTTAGGACGACGCGAAGGACGCGCCTCCAGGCGCTAATCCTTTAGGGCTAGTGTGACCGAAGGGAATCCTTTAGGGCTTTAGCATACCGCTTCGCATATAGCGACGGGCTGTCAGGAACAGGCTACCTAAAACGGTAGTAAAAAGCTTGTGGATCAGGCTCTGGCGGGGAAATAAATATTTTGTCTCTTGTTATCCAGGGATGAATCAAGAATCCCCTCGCCTTTTAGGCAGTGGAGTGTCAACTAATAACTTTCCCGATAATTCTCAGTATTTGTAAAAAAATATTAAGCATATTTAAATTAGATAACAACAATCAAGTATTAATTGGCAACGAGCATACATTATTTAGACCAAATACTATTTTGTCAAATAGGTTAACTCACAAATTTTCAAGATGGTATTTTTAGTAAGTATTTATTACTAAGTATTCTATTTACTTCTTGTTCCTGATCTTAAAATAGCTCAATTTTTCCAATAACTGTATCTATTTTTTTGCGTTTAATGTATTATGTTCTAATCTTAAAAAATTATATTTAATGGTAATATGGATGACTAGTAACCAAAATTCGCACTGCCAATAGTTAGTATTTAAACTTTGTCTGAATTGATAGACTTATTAAATGTTTAAAAATGTTTAAATAGGTGCGTTACTATCAGAATCTTGGTGAATAGGTTCTGATAGTTTTCAAATTCTCAATATTGTTCAAAATTACACATATTGGCACATATGGCGAACAGTTTGTAATGGTTATGCTGGAGTAAACCTTAGATCCTGGAGTTTTGGAGGCGATCGCTTTTTATAGTTTGGAGCTAGTCTAATGCGTTTAGCTCATGTCTGCATTAAATTAATTTAAAAAATAAAAGCGATCGCTCTACTTAAAAGCGATTGCTCTTATTTCTATCTAACTCAACAACTTTATATCAGCAGAATTAAATATTGATTTAATTAACCCACGGCATTAGAATAGTTTTCCGATTCCGAGTAGGGTTTGGCAAAAATCATTCTACCTGCGGATGTTTGCAGAGAAGATGTAACTATTACCTGAATTTCTCCGCCAACGCTTCCACTTCCTTGCTCTACTACCACCATTGTGCCATCATCCAGATAACCAATTCCCTGTTCGGGTTCTTTACCCTGTTTGAGAATCTTCACCTCTAAATTGTCACCAGGAAGGTAAATGGGTCGAAGCGATCGCGCCAGATCGTTAATATTCAGAATTTGGACTTTTTGCAGATTTGCCACCTTGCTTAAATTGTAGTCATTAGTTAATAAAGTACCGCTAATTTCTTGGGCTAAACTTACCAGCTTGGCATCTACGGTATCAATTTCTTCATAATCTGCTTTGTTGATGACAATGCGATTAGGATAATCTTGCTGCATCTGGTTCAAAATGTCTAAGCCTCTTCTCCCGCGAATTCGCTTTTGAGAATTGCTAGCGTCTGCTAAGTTTTGTAATTCTTGAAGCACAAACTGAGGAATTAAAATTTGCCCTTCTAAAAATCCAGTTTTGAGCAGTTCTTCAACTCTGCCGTCAATAATACAGCTAGTATCAAGAATTTTAGTTGGCATAGCCTCTAACGTCCCTTCTGCCACCAGCATGGATTCAATACTATTAGGATTAATTAGTCGCAAAAAAGTTCGTCCATGAGCATCAGCTAAACTAATGCCCAAATAAGAAAACATAATACTTCCTAATACGGCAAAGGTTGGTTTAAAAAAGCTCAGTTCTTTGGGGATAGGCAATAAAAAAACTGGGGCTAACATCAGGTTAGCTACTAGTAAACCCATCACTAATCCGATCGCTCTAGTGATGATAATCTCAATCTTAGTATTACGGATCTGATTTTCTAAGCGACGATAGGTAGTCTGTACCGCCACTCCAACACCCAAACCAATAATGGTAGCGAATCCAGCAATTACAAAGCGCAAGGCTTCGATATTAGATACGCCTTCGAGGATATCGTTAGGTAGCAGCTGTAACCCATCAAACCCGATGTTTACGGCTGCGATAATGCAAATGATAATTATGATGGCATCAACCATTGTTTTAGTTGAATAAAATGATATTTAAATATATTTCTTCTTTACTGTAGTAAATTCTCGATGATAGTGTAAAAAATCTCTGGGAGTTCTTAATATTACCCAAAAAAATTTGATGACTAAAATTAGTCTCTATAATTCAGATATAGGTACATTTTTACCGCCAATTAACATCATAAATTTGCGCCGATAAATCATACTCAACACAATTGTTTAGGTGTTGGAATATTTAGCAATGACTAAAAATATATCTTTAATTAATTCTCATTTTTCTGCCCATTTGGTAGTCGATTCTGTTCTAGCAATTCCTCAGGCGGCTTATATACATATTCCTTTTTGTCGTCGCCGTTGCTATTATTGCGATTTTCCCATTTCGGTAGTGGGCGATCGCGCACAATCGTCATCTAAGATGATTGAAGACTATATTGCTGCTTTAATTAAGGATATTGAATTAGCATCATCCAGCCCACAGCCTGTGAATACGGTTTTTTTTGGCGGTGGTACACCTTCATTATTATCTCCTCAACAATTAGAGCAAATTATTCAGGCGATCGCCTTACATTTGGGAATTGCTAATCAGGCTGAGATTTCGATGGAAATCGATCCAGGTACTTTTGATCGCGATCGGCTACTGGGATACTTGGACGCGGGAGTAAATAGATTTAGCCTGGGGGTACAAACTTTTGATGAGTCATTACTAAAAGTGTGCGGTAGATCTCACACTCTGGCTGATGTGATGCAGGCGGTAGATGTTATCAAACAATTAGGAATAGATAATTTCAGCTTGGATCTGATTTCAGGCTTACCCCATCAAACCCTAGAACACTGTCAGACTTCTTTAGAACAGGCGATCGCGATCGCGCCGAAGCATTTGTCTTGCTACGACTTAGTACTAGAACCCGTTACTGCCTTTGGCAAACAATATCAGCCAGGAAAAACACCTCTACCTAATGATGATGATACTGCCCAGATGTATCGGCTCACTCAAAAAACTTTGACGGCTGCGGGATACGAACACTACGAAGTATCTAATTACGCGCGAGCAGGCTATCAATGTCGCCACAACCGAGTGTATTGGGAGAATCAACCTTATTACGGTTTTGGTATGGGTGCAGCCAGCTATGTAGCACAGAAAAGATTTAGTCGTCCCCGCACTCGCCGAGAATATTACGCTTGGCTAGAAGCTGGAGCAATTATTGATACGCCAGAAATATCTGCTACAGATTATCTACTTGAAACTTTAATGTTAGGTTTGCGTTTAGCCTCAGGTATCGATCTATCCCAGTTTAGTCAGCATACTCTAGAGGTTATTTGGTCATGTTTAAAGCCTTACTGCGATCAAGGATGGGTAGAGGTAGTAGATCGTGAGGGAAATCTACTTGATTTAAAGAATCGAGACTCGATAAATAATCTATCTGGAAGATTACTTTTGAACGATCCTGAAGGATTTCTCTTTTCTAATACCATCCTGTCTAGTTTGTTTGAAAAGCTAGAGTAAACGCTACTCCGCCTGGAAATAAATACACCAAGGCGATCGCCTTAACTAAAGCGATCGCCTAATCTGATTAACCTTTGAGCTAAAAACTACATTACGACTTTCTTTGCCAAACCCAAAGCACGCAATACTTGAATTGCTCCCCAGGTAGCATCTATTTCCCACCAACGTTGACCAGCTTTAGCGACGCGAGGATTATAGTGGTGATTATTGTGCCAGCCTTCACCGTAAGCTAGGATACCAACCCACCAGAGGTTAAGCGAACCGTCGTCACATTCAAAGTTTTTGTAACCCCAGAAGTGTGTTGCGGAGTTGACGAACCAAGTACAGTGCCATAATGTTGCGGTACGGACGAAGATACCATAAATAACCCAAGACCAACCGCCCAAGGCTAGCAGAACGAAGCCAAGAACTACCTGAAGTAAGATAAAGTTCTTGTTTAACCAACGGTAGTAAGGATCTCTGTCGGTGCGGGGTGCATATTTTTTGTACTGGTCATAGTCGAAGTACTTGTTTTCCGCGTATACCAACCAGCCCATATGACTCCACCAAAAACCTTTTTTCGCCGAATGAGGATCGCGATCGTTATCTTCGGTATGAGCATGATGCAGGCTATGTCCTGCTACCCAGAAGATTGGACCACCTTGTAGTGCTAGTGCGCCACAGGTAACTAAAATGCGTTCTAGCCATTTGGGAACTTCTAAACTGCGGTGAGTCAAGATGCGGTGGTATGCCAAACAGATGCCAATACTGCCCGTTAGCCAGTGGAGAAAAACTGCTACTCCCAAGGCAGACCAAGAAAAAAACCAAGGCGCACTCAAAGCGATTAAGTGAACAGCTCCGAAGACGAAAATATTTAGCCAGCTTGGCTTTAACTTTTCTTCTGGTTGAGCCGATGTCTGGCTCTTGGAAGCAATTAATTGCTGTGTCATTTACTAACTTGTCCTATAAATATTTTGAAGTTATAAAGCCTTAGAGCTTTAGCAACTACGCGCTTGGCGTACTCTGTAGGACTCCTACTCAGCCTATATCAAAGTTATTAACTAGGTTTTGCAAGTGTCGCTTACATATTCAAAGTGTAGCAACTATTAATTTTTTCTGCAAGCGGTACTTACATTATTTCGGTTTAAACTTGTAGACAAAGATGTAAACGAAGAAAAGATCCGTACAACTAAAATAGAGATAAATAGTTGAAATTAGTCCTATTTCGGCAACTCGGCATCAATAAAATTAAACATCTAAAACTATCAGTTGCTTATCTATCATTGGTTAGGTATTTGCCGATTTTTCCCATAACGTCTTGCTTATTTTGCCTAAATATCGAGTCAATTTTTATGTCTATTCCCCCCCGAAAGTCCACCAAAGCGCGTTTGATTGAAGCTGCCCTAGATTTATTTGCCGAAAGGGGAGTGACCGAAACAACCACCAAAGCTGTTGCCGAACGCGCTCGGGTTAACGAAGTCACGCTGTTTCGTAATTTTGGCAACAAGTACCGCTTACTTTTGGCAGTGATCCAGGATTCGGCAGTATTTGCCAAGCTAGTTCATGCTTTAGTTGAGCAAGCCAATGCCAAAGATAATGTCGCCGATTTTTTGCGAGAATATGCTCGAGAAAGTCTGCGTACCCTAAATAAAGCCCCAGATTTAGTTCGTTCTATTGTGGGCGAAGCAGGTAACTATCCTAGAGAAAATAGAATGGCGTTGGGCAAAGGGTTGAGTGAAGCTAATCGCTATGTAGCAGAATATTTAGAACAAGCGATCGCAGCAGAAAATTTGGAGAGTAATTTAAGTCCCGAACAGATAGTTAACCTGTTTAATTTCTTACTAATCGGCTATTTTGTCATTGAATCGAGTACCGAGGATTATACTTATTGGTCTGAGCAAGATGATTTGTTAGAGAGCATAGTAACTTTGTTTTTACAAGGTTCTTTCACCTCATTAAACAGCCAGCTTCAAGTTAGCGAAACTAGTATTATCAAGGTTAAGCCAGAAGAAGTAGCTGATTTGCCAGCCAGCCTGGTGCGATCGCTGTTTCGCAAAGCCAAAAAAACAGGCAAACAGGAATATGCTCTAATTTACGTGTTGTTTGGGGCGGGGCTATCTGCCACAGAAGTTTTACACCTAGAGCGATTGCATTCAGTAGTCGAACCACACCAGCATATTCTACAGATCAATTATGGCGCAGAGCGACAAGTACCCCTAAATCATTGGGTGATGGGTTTTCGTTATGGCTCAACCAGTACCAATCCTTTAATTCAATGGTTGAAAAGTCGCAAGGATGAGCAGCCAGCGATTTTTATCAATGAAGCAAGCAACGCTATCACCGCAGCCGAACTACAAACTACTTGGCAAAATTTAACCGCAGATCTGTTAACTCCTCAAGGAGAGACTCCTGTAATAGAACAAGCTAGAAAAACTTGGTGTGTAGAGATGTTGATGCGAGGCATAGAATTAGAAGACTTAAGTATTCTCAGCGGAATAAATGTTAAGCATCTAGAGCAATATGCTCAAAGAGCAAGAAACAAAGCAGCATTAGAATTAGCAGCGCGTCTTGATAAGAAAGCTTGATTTTTAATGAATTCAACTAGAAACTTACCGTAATAACAATGCTGACTAATATTAGTAGAGCGATCGCAATTATTCCTCGATTGCGATACAGCCAGTTTTTTATTCCTGTCCAACCCAGTTGACTCGCAGGAGTATCTATTTTTGCTACCAAAGGAGTTGCGGAATCGTGAAATAAAATACAGCTTTTAGCATAGGGGCGTTGAGGAAAATTACAGGTGTCATCCAGGTGATAGGTACAGCGATCGCATAACCAAGTCTCATCTTCAGACTGATACAGGGGAATACTGGGATGACCAAAAGCTTTTAAAAGATTTTTACAGTGAGGACAAGTTACTGCCTGAGAATCTACAGATTGTTTACACTTAGGACAGTTAGGCATTACGGAAAGAATTAGAGATAAGGGATAAATGATTAAGTAGCAAGTAGCAAGTAGCGAAATATTGCTAACTGATTACTACGCAAAGCCTCAGCGATCGTTATTTGGCGGGAAATTTACGAATTTGAAATTCTTTACTTTCGGTCATTTTATAGTTGATGTTCATTTCTCTCATGATGGCAGAAAATTTTTGTTCTATAGCAGCCAAATCTTTGGCAGGGATAGACTTCCATTGTTCGCGAGTTTGCCAACGGATTGTAAAAATTACTCGTTCTGGTGCTAAGGGGTCAATCCAAACTTCTTTACCCAAGAATCCAGGATAAGTCGCTAGAGAAGCCGTCCAAATTGCCTCATCTTTTTGAATAAACTGTTCTCGCGATTTTGAATCTACCCTAAATTTAAGCCATTCAATAACCATACAATTCTGCAAAAAGATCGATAATATTTATATTGAAATATTCTACGATCTAATAGCATAGTAAATAAATTTGAGGAAACAAGATAATGGACAATCGCAACGACTGGTTAAGACAGCTATTAATGTTAGGTGTAGGCACAACTTCTTTGGTGGCGGAGAAAATTAGAGAGGTTAGTGACGAGTGGGTAAAAGATGGCAAAATTAATCCCGAGCAAGCAAAATCTTTTGTAGACGATTTTATGTCTCAGCTTAATACAGAATCAGGCAGCGTCAAACAGCAAGCTGAGCGGCAAATGAAAAATATGCTGCAAGATTTAGGAGTCCCCCGTCAGGCAGAAATGGATGAACTACGAGGACGGATCGATCGCTTGGAACGTCAATTAAGAGATCTAGAAAATAAAAATTGGCGTTAGCAAGCTGCCTGATTGAGCAGTATTTTTAGCATGATTGACTAAAAAAGGGACACAATTGTTGCCATCGGCTAGTATTGAGACTACAAATTTGATGATGTTTGTATTTTCCTCATTAAAGTACGACAGGCTAAATAAAAACAAGGCTCTAAATCTATATCTTAGTAAGAATTGAATTCTTATGGATTCTAGACCATATCCCTTTTAAAGGACGAATCTGTGATTACATTAACTTTATTTACATCCTCTTCAATTAGTAGCGGTTCAAAGCTGGACATTTAATGATGAACCAACTATCAAAATTGGCCGTGCGACCGACAATGATGTATTTCTCCTCAGCGCTATAGTATCTCGCTATCATGTTGAAATTAGAAAGTCAGGAGAAGACTGGGAAGTGATTAATGTGGGTGCTAATGGTACTTTTATTGACGGTAAACGCGTCGAGCAGACTAAAGCGATCGATGGAATGATATTTTGTCTGGCTAATGCTGACCCGAAAATTTTGATTAATATTAATCTTAAATCTGAATCAAATCAAGCTCGCTCGGATTCAGATCGAAAAAGGATAACATAACCAACAGTCCATAAAGTCAAGACCTACTTTAATTAATGAAGGGGAGACAAAGTTGCTATAGTAAGCTCTGTATATGTTTACTTACTCTCAAACCTTGGCAATCAAATGGGAGCGAACTTGATATTTTTAACATTAGTGCCGCCACCCATCACCAACATATATCCATTCCTAATACCCGTGTAGTTTCGTATAATCCCGTCCTAAAATAACTGCGTCTTGGTCTATTCTGACTTTCAAAAAGTCAAAAATCAGCAACAAAATTTTTCTCCAGCAGGGTTAGTCTTTTGATAGCAACTTCTTGGGTCCATACTGCCAGATAAATGGAGCTAATACCAGCAAAATTACTATTAACAGAGAAGCTACGCCAACTTGAGTAAACCAGCTCACAATTTGCTCTAAAGAAACTGCTTTTCCCAAGAAAAAAGCAATACTGACAATAGTGGTTGACCAGACCGCAGCACCACCAAAATTACAAAGCAAAAATTGCTTATAGGGCATTTTGGTAATACCAGCCAAAGGGCCGGCAAATATTCTGAGTAAAGTAACAAAGCGACCAAAAAAGACAGCTTGAACAGCATTTTGACTGTAGCGATCTTTAGCTTGCTCTAACTGTTGCTCTTGAAGGCGAAAAATACGCCCAATTTTCACCAAAAGCTGCCAACCACCGACTCGACCAACCCAGTAACCAAAATTATCTCCTAAAACTGCGCCAGCGATCGCGCTACTCAAAACTAACCAGTAGTTTAATTCGCCACTTCCCGACAAAAAACCGCCTACAATTACAATAGTTTCTCCAGGCAAAGGAATTCCCATATTTTCGATGGCAATCCCCAAAAACACTGCCCAGTATCCGTAAAGGCGTGCAAGTTCTTCTAAGGTATCTAAAGTAAATAGCTCAATCGACATCCAGCGCCTTAACCACGATTAATGATTTTCTTTATCTTGACGCGGATGACGCAAGAGTGTCAATACAAGGATTATTTAAGGAAAGTTTAACAACATAATTTAGCGGCAATTTTAAGTTAAATTTTAGGTTGGAACAGCTTCGCCTGGACGCAGTTTTGACCATTTTCCCGTTTCTTGAACAAAGCTTTGACAGCCGACTACATCCCATTCCATTTCAATAGTCTCGCCTTGTGTCCGAATATTGACGTTAATGCTGGGTTCGGTTGGCTCAAAGGTAGGATTTTCGGTCAGATGGGGTTGTTGGTGCTGAGTCTCCACCGCATTATAAGTTTCGCAGCGGTCAACATAGTGGCAGTTAATACAGATACACATATTTTTCTAACTGAACTTCATGCTTTAATTGTTAATCTAGCTCAGACCGCAACCGAATGGATAAGTTTAGTTAAATAAGTTTAGATGGATGTAGCACAAATAAAGTCATATTTAGCGCAGGTCAATTTTCCCTGCGATTTGAATCAATTGCCGTCTACTGCTTATTTGGTGGGAGGTTCAGTACGAGATGCCTTATTGCAGCGTAATAAAGTTCCTCTAGATTTAGACTTTGTGCTGCCCAAAAAAGCGATCGCGACTGCCAAAGGGATTGCTAATCAATATAAGGGTGGTTTCGTGGTTTTAGATGAGGCAAGAGAAATTGCTAGGGTGGTGTTTGCGCAAGGTACGCTAGATTTAGCTCGACAAGAAGGATCGAGCTTAGAAACAGATTTAGCTCGACGAGATTTTACTATTAATGCGATCGCCTATAATATTCAAACACAAAAGTTAGTCGATCCCTTGGGAGGATTAGAAGATTTAGCCAAAGGTAGCTTGCGCATGGTTTCTGCTGAAAACCTTGAGGACGATCCGTTAAGATTGCTTCGGGCATATCGTCAGGCAGCACAGCTAAACTTTACCATTGAAGCCGAGACAAGAGCCACAATTAGCGATCGCGCTGCCTTATTAAAGACCATTGCTGCCGAGAGAGTTCAAGCAGAATTAAACTATATCTTTACTGCACCCCAGGGGAATAAATGGCTAGTAGCAGCTATCGAAGATGGTTTGCTCAAGTTTTGGCTGCCAAATATCGATCTTGAGCGGGTAAAAATAAAGCAGTTGGATAATGTTGCCAAAGGCATTAAATATTGTTTTGAGTCTGGTTTGGAGCTGCCTGAATTATCTATCCTGGCTAAATTAGCCACTCTAGTTTCTCTTGACCCCAACACAGCGGAAATCGAATTGACTAAACTGAAATATGCTCGCGCTCAAATCAAAGCTGTAACTAAGACGGTCAAGTACTTACCACAATTGCAGCAGCTGACTAATTCCATGAGCCTGCGGGAACAGTACTTTTGGTTTTTAGAAGTCAAGGATATTTTTCCTGTTTTGATAGCTAGAGCGATCGCCATGGGAGTATCTTTAAAAATTATCACTCCTCTGATTCAACGTTATTTAGATCCGCTGGATCGAATTGCTCACCCAAAATGTTTAGTCACAGGTAACGATTTAATCCGCGAATTAAACCTTAAACCTTCCCCCGTCATCGGTAAACTGCTGACACAAATCCAAATAGCCCAGATCGAAGCAAAAATCTTTACATCGCAACAGGCTATAGACTTTGCTAGCTCTGTCTTGCAATCTGATAGATCAGAGTAAACTTCGGGCAAAATAATCCACTCTTACAGTTCTAATAACTCTTGTCTCAAGCGATAAATAAGCGTATTCGGTTCAACTTGAGATAATATTTCTTGAATTAGGGTTGAAGCCCCCATTTCGCCCCAGGTGCAGCCTTGTTCTAAATATATCTGTGCCACCCGACCGATTACGTAAGTTCCATATCCAGCGATCGCTCCCTGGAGGGTGGCAGTACCCAAATAAGCGGTAATTGCGCCTGTGCTATCAAATCCGCTCGTCAAAACTGCCCCGCTTTTACCTACACCTAAAAATAAGCTGCTGCCGAATTCTCCCAGTAATAATCCACCAGAACTGGCAATAATTCGCCTCAATAAGTTTCCTGCCTCGTAAGTAGTGATTGGCAGACCGTATAGCTTAGACAGAGAACGAATTAGGGCTAAATCGGCTACCAGACCGCCAATTAAATCCACAATAATAATCGGATTTAGAGCGACGGCGATCGCTTTATAACGGGCATACTTATCAATAATTTTCTGAGCTTGGGACTGACGAAGTTCAATTGTCTTGTAGGCAATGTTTAGCTGTGCATCTCTAGCCTGTACCAAAGCATTTAATGCTAACAACGATTTACCCTCCTGTTGCAAAATTTGCGCCAAAGCTGACTGCAATTCTTCTATTTGAGGCTCTGGATATTCCCAGGTATTTTCTACAGTACCGTCTAGCGATTCGGTTCTAACCTGTATCGGTTGAGGTTTAGCAGCTACCATAACAATTTCGTGGGGCATAATAATATCCTCTAAATTGCCTTGGCTGTGGGTAGCATTGAGCTGCTGTAGCTGTCGATAAATCTTGTGACGATCTTGATCGGGATAGAGATCGATCTTATTAAATACCAAGATCAAAGGCTTTTGAGTGTTTCTCAACTCACGCAAAGCTTCATACTCAGTTCGAGTAATATCTCCTGATACCACAAACAGAATTAAGTCTGATTTTTGGGCAATTTCTCGCGCCATTATCGCTCTGGCTTCTCCTGCCACTTCATCTAAACCAGGAGTATCAATTAACTCAGCGTTTAGCCCTAGCTCTGGCAAAGGATTCCAGCGCAAAATAGTCAGAGATTGCGTCACACCGTGAAGTGGACCAGTGGTTACTACTTCTTTTTCTAGCAGAGCGTTAATTAAAGATGATTTACCACAGCTCACCAAACCAAAGGTGCTGATACGAATTGCCTTGCGGTCTAGCTTATCTAAAGCATTTTGGAGAGATTTTAAATCGCTTCTGACTGCGGCTTGAAGGCGATCGTCTGGAGGAGAACCGCCATGACGGCGAAAACCAGAATACCAAGAAATTGCCTGTTGTAGGCTAGCATGAGCCTGATTTAGTTGAGCTTCCTGCCTCGATGTTTTTTTGCTCACGGTAAAATAATGCGCTTGATGTGAATTAACCTGATTGATAGTAATTAAATTAATTAAAAAGTGACAGATTGCTGCTTTATTTCTAGTTCTTATTTTGCTTAAACGTTAAATCTAAAGCTCCTTTGGGATAAACAATACGCTTGTGATTAAACTGTTGCCAAACACGAACAAAAACTTCGGCAACAATTGGTAGCTCATCATAACCCAATCCGCTATCGATTAACTGGCTATCTTGCCAACGAGACTTGAAAATCTTTTGTACTGTATTCAAAGCTTGTTTGGGAGTCGCATCTCGCAGCGATCGCAACGCTGCCTCGCAGCCATCTGCCAGCATCATAATTCCCGCTTCTCTTGATTGAGGAACTGGCCCAACATAGCGAAAGTCTGATTCTATTACCGTCGTTCCCTCTGCCTCAGCTCTTTTTTTTGCCTGATAATAAAAATAGGCGATTAATAAAGTTCCTTGATGTTCGGGAATAAAATCACGAATTGCTTTGGGCAGACCATATTTACGAGCCATGATCAATCCTTCACTGACGTGCTGTTTAATTATTTCGACACTGATGCAAGGATCGTCAATTTCGTCGTGTTTATTTGGTCCACCCATTTGGTTTTCAATAAACCCTAGAGGATCGTGCATTTTGCCAATATCATGATACAAAGTTCCTGCTCTAACCAGTTCGACATTACAGTTCAATTCTCTAGCAGCAGCTTCCGCCAGAGAAGCGACAAACATCGTGTGTTGAAACGTACCTGGTGCCTCAGTCGCCAATCTTTTAAGTAGAGGCAAATTAGGATTAGATAGTTCTGCCAAACGAATTGGCGTAATCAGATCGAAAAAGCGTTCCAAATAGGGAGATATGCCGATCGCGATCACAATCCAAGCAACTCCAAATAAACCACAGACAATGGCATCAGGTAAAATTGCTGACCAAATACTAGCAGGACTAGCACTTACAATTAAATTGGTGGCTAAATAAACGGCTATTTGAGATAAGCCCACGGCAATGCCCAATCTAGCTATGGCTTCGCGCGATCGCAATCTTCCAGCGAAAATAGCAGCAATCAATCCGCCAACTACTCCTGCTAAGAGATAAGTAGACCCTAACGTTTGATTACTAAATATTACTAGTCCAGTCACTAATCCAACTTCACAAATAGCCAGCGTCGGAGTATAAAAACTACTAACCAATAATCCAATGGCTGGCAGACTGGTATAGGGAATTTCCAAAACGCTTAACAAAGGCGCGCTTATACCCAGCAAACACAATAATAGGTAGTCGCGATGGCGGATCGAGGTATAGATTTTGCTTTGAATGACTAAAAATATACCGACAATTGCAGTGACGAAAACTGCCGACTGTCTTAATCCTCGCCAGTTAATACCGCGCCGACTCAGTTTAAAACCGTCCAAAAGTACAAAATCTGCTTGAGAAATTCTCGCTCCCTCCTCGACGATAACTTCTCCCTGTTCAACTTCTACTAAAACCGAGTCGATCGCCATGGCAGCTTTCTCGGCAATGTTGCGGGTAGCATTTTTGTCTTCTTCTAAATTTGGCTTGAGAATTCCCAGTAATAAATTACTCGACAAACGCTCGGTTTCCTCGGGTATGTCGGGATTAATCTGTGCTGTAACTGCTTGTTCCAAAAGGTTTGAGGGAATGCCCATCGGAATTCCCTGAGCTAAAATTCGCTCGACAGCCAGCAAAATTGTATTTTTGGTTGCTTTCCACTCTTTTTCGGTCAAATCTAACAGAATGATCGACTCTTTTTCATCTAAATACTCAGTTTTTCCCCGCGCCAGCTTTTTCCAGGCTTGAGAATAGCGATAACGAGTCAAAGTAATTTGAGCGATGAGAGTATTAAATTCAGTTTCTGAGGTTTTGCTTCGATATTTCTGTAGCTCTGAAGCAGCTTTTTGCAAGCCGGTATTAAAGTCTGGTCTTTGCTCTAAAGAAAAACTCTTGCTATTTTGGTCGGTTAATTCTGAATCAATATTCTGTGCTACCGAAGCCAAAACTGCTTTAAATTCTAATTCAGGACACAAACGAATATATCTTTGACTGGCTAAAGATAGGTCTTCTGTGTCGGTAAAAGGAAAAGGAGCCGTGGTTTTTCTAAGTTCGTCAATACTTTGAATGTATGAATCTAGCGTGCTTTTGATTTCCGCTGTTAATGATTCATTCTGCTGGAGAATAGGAACAATAGCCGTTTGTACTTCTTTGCGTTTTTCTAAGGTAGTTTTAGTATCTTCAAATTCCGCTGCATAAGGAGCTTTGATAGTTAAGGGAGAAATTTTACCTACGGTCAACTGTGGCTGATTGTAAAATCGATAGCCAACCACGCTGGTTAAAGCAATTATACCCAGGGTCAACATCAGTAAGAAATCTTTCAGATTGGTTTGATGATTTTTTCTTCTTGACTGCCCAAAACTCGATCTGCCCGTAAATTTAAGCGACTTTCTTTCCTTAGAGCTTTTTCCCCACCAAAAAACTCCTTGGTGTTGATACCTGTATCGCCATTCCTCAATTTTTTGGATTAGTGAATGCCAGCTTTTCATCATAGGTGAGGATTGTTAGAAGCGATTGAATCGCCATGCTTAATTTTGGTCGAAACTCATGATTTTGATGACAGAGTAGTTAATATCTGTCAAATATTTCTCTCCAAAATGTTTTTGACCATAACACTATTAAACTTGCTCAATCTAAAAACTAGGAAAATAAGATTTAGCTTGCCAAAAGATTCTTATAGAAACCGATGATTTTTTTCCTCCGAAGGCAGAGTACCGTTCACTTTTACTATACAGTTGGCTATGGATATTTTAAAAAGCTGAATTTAGATTGATTTTGAGCTACCTTTAATCCAGAAAAGATTTTTGAGAAATAATCCTTAAAGCCTTGCGTGGCTGAATAATCTGGGGAGAGGCGACAGCATAAAGTTGCTGATTAAATAACTTACAGTTGCTATTTATCGAATATACTCCTAGCCAAGACTCAAATAACTTTATTGCTATTTGGCTTTCTAAACGATAAATTGAGTTTTGATTTGCAATCGCCCTCCACCTCCAGGGAATTAGTGATATACCATTATATGCTCCAGACAAAGTACCGGTAAGAGCAGCCGTTAACCAGGCTATATTTGGCTCAAGGCTGGCAGTCCTTTGAATCGATAGTCGGAAATCATTAGGAGTTGTCGTAAAACAATACCAGGATAAAGCGATCGCCTTTTGCCAAGAATTACCCCTTGACGGTAATTCTTCGGTCAGTTGATGCAGGCTTGTTCCACTTTTAGCTGCCTCCGTGACTATCTCTAGCATTTCTATCAATAAAGTTTTTTCCACCTCGGCAATATTTGTTGTTCGTCTAATTATCGACTTAACGTTTATATCTGGCTTAAATTTATTATTTAAAACTGTGGTTAATAAACAGCTCCATATTAATATGTCTATTCTAATTTCGGCATTTTTCTGGGAATTTGCTGACTTTAAGTTATATTGAGCGATAATTTTGCTCAAAAAATTCAGATTAGCACCATAAAAAATGATTAAAGATAACAAAAATAGCAGACTGCTACCGCATTCGGCTTGCCGATCATCTTTGCTGGTAGCATTTTGAAGAATGGCTAACTGTTGACCAATGTCTTTAGCTGAAAGATTTTCAGTTGTCAGCACAATCTGGGCTATTTTCTCTCGCTCCACTAGCCAGTTTTGCGTTGGAAAATTAATGATTTTAGTTTGAGCGCAACAGCCTTTTTGATTGGCTAAAGCTTGTCCGATTACGCTGCCCAACCAAATTCCTTGAAATCGGTCAAAAGTACTAATGCTCATATGATTCATCTCACAATTGAGAACTGTAATCTTTAGCAATGGATAAAAATCAATATAATGTATTCAGAAACTAATTATAATTATCATAAACTTAATGTTAGTTACCACAACCGATACAATTCAAAACCAAGTCATCGCAGCCTATTTAGGGGTGGTTACCGCCGAAGTGGTTTATGGTACTAACGTCCTCAGGGATTTTTTCGCTGGAATTAGGGATACCATCGGTGGGCGCACTGGAAGCTATGAAAGAGTGTTTGAAAAAGGTCAGCAAAAAGCGATTGATGAACTCATACAGCGCGCAAGTAAGTTGAATGCAGATGCAGTCATTGGTATTGAAATAGATACGGGAACAATTAATGTTGATGAGAAAGGAGTACTACTTTTAATCACCGCGACAGGAACAGCAGTTAAATTAGGCTAGCTTTGGGCGATCGCATCTGCTTATTACTTGTTAACAAACAACTAATAAGCCAAAATCTAAACTAGTCTTTATTGACTGAGCAAAATTTATGTTGTCCAGAGATAGTAATTTGCCCACTCCCCCTACCTTTGCGATTCTCAATCTTCAAGTTCATCTACTTGATAATTATACAGATTGGCTTATAGCTAGACTGAATCAAAAACTTGGGACTCATGTTGTTACTTTAAATGCCGAAATGACCATGATGGCAGAAGAAGATGCAGCCTTGAGTCAAGCCATTGAAGCAGCCGAATTAGTTATTCCTGATGGTGCTGGTATTGTAATTTATATGCGTCTGCGGGGTCGCCAACATCAACGATGCCCTGGAATTGAACTGGCTGAATCGTTAATCGAGCAGCTGGGAACATCCGTTGAGCCAAATTCTTTATGTTTTTTCGGCGGTACTCCCAAAACTGCCCAACAAGCTGCTCAAACTTGGCAACAAAAATTTCCTCGCCTATCAATCCTGACTCAAGATGGTTATGTTTCTGGAGAAGCGGAAACAAAATGGAAGCAGATTTTACAAGCAAAACAACCTCAAGTAATTCTGGTTGGCATTGGAGTACCTCGACAAGAACTATGGATTAAGGAAAATCGCGCTTTATGTCCTAATTCGATCTGGATTGGCGTTGGCGGTAGCCTGGATATTTGGGCAGGCAACAAAGCTCGGGCGCCAGAGTGGTTAAGAAATAATAATTTAGAGTGGTCTTATCGTCTTTATCAAGAACCTTGGCGTTGGCGGAGGATGTTATCTTTGCCCAAGTTTTTCTGGCGTTCTTTGTCGCTCTAAAATACAGTCAAGCTGATAAAATTTTTAGGTTAAATTTTAACTAACAATTTGTCAATTATCGATCGCTTGTTCGCGTTGCTGGCTCAAGCAATTTTCCAACTAAACTGTATTCGCGATCGCTTTAGGCAAGCAAATATTAGTTTGGAACAACCTTATCTTAATTCTAACTCTCAAGATATTTACAATCGTTTTTAGCCAAATCATCGTCTGATCTAGTAGTAATTTTGCTAATAAAAAAGCTGAGGCTTTAGTCAATAACTATACTACCTCAGCTCTATTCAATTATATTTAATTCTTTCTGAACCTATTTGATTCTGGCAATTTTTGTTAGCTATAAAAGCGATTAAAGCTATTGTTTTAATAAACAGTAATTTAGCTGATTTAAGCGTTATTTTGCCATAATATTCTACCTATAAAAACCAACGGGGGCTTTAACCAATTCCGTTTCTACAAAGGGTTTGGATGCTAATTCTCCTAATCCAACTGATTTAAGCATTTCTAACCATTTTTGTTTGACCATTGGCTGTTCGGCAATGGAATCTTGATTTTCTGCCAATACCGATAGGGCATCATACCAAAAACCCTGTTTACTATAAACTTCTGCTTGCTTTATAGAACTGGCAGTATTTAACTGCTCTTTGGTGGCAGTATCGATCGCTTCTTGACGCATCCAACCCTCAACAACAATGTCACGAGAACGCTGTTGATTGTCACAGATCATTGATAGATACCAATGATAATTTTGCTTGGTTTGTAATAAATTTGAGCGTATGTTAGCTGGGACTTCTACGCTCATAATGCCATTGCCCTCAGTAGAGAGAAAAGCCTCGTACATCAGCTCATCTTGTTCATTGCGGAGTACAAATTCTAATGTTCTTTGTTTACTAACCTCAGGTACATAAAAAAATAACTTAGGAGCAGCAGAAGCATTAATTCCTACAGTTTTTTCCGGAATTAGGGCTATCAAATTTTGATTCTCAGCATCACTAACACAATTATCCCTGCTACCTCTACTGCCTCCATCTCGGCGATGGATTGGTAAACCAAAATCTGAATTAACGACTTTTACTTTGCCTTTTTTTTCTGCTGTAGCTGAGTTAGCAGAAACCAACAGTGCAAAATTTAAAACTATTAATAAGCTAAAAAAGGTAGTAAATCTATTTGATATATACTTTATATTCAACATCATTTATTCTTCGGCAAATTAGTTGTGAAATATATTTATTATTTTATTCATAAATTATGATATATGCCATATCTGTTAATTCTAACTATACTTGTTATGAACCTTGTTTTCTGCCTTGTTTTGTTTAGTTGAAATTGCTTAATTCCGTAAAAAAAATAATATTTTTTCAGAAAATATACTTAAGAAAAACCTATTTTACCGTCCGTCAAACTTAAATCATAGAAATATTTAATGAAATTGGCTATTAACGAATTAATAATTAAATATCAAAAATTTAAACAAGTCAAAAATTGGGTTGGTACCTACACATTTTCTTTACTATTATTAACTATTTTTATTACGACAATAGTATTGGGTGTGAGGCGTTTTGGAGGTTTACAGGCTTTAGAACTGCTGGCATACGATTGGATGGTGAATTTACATAGTAAAAATGAAATTGACCCCAGACTACTAGTGGTAGAAATCACCGATCAAGATATTGAGCAACAAAAAAACTTTCCGATTACCGATGAAGTAATTGCTCAAGTGTTAAAAAATCTTCAGCAGCATCAGCCTAAAGTAATTGGTTTCGATCTTTACCGAGAAGTTGCTTATCCTCCAGGAACAAAAGCCCTCAGAAAAGAATTGCAGCGAGATAATGTAGTTGTGATTCAATTGATCGGCAGCGGAGACAATAGTTTATCTGCACCACCAGGAGTAGCCCCAGAACAAATTGGCTTTAATGATATTGTGATTGACGTAGAAGATGATGTGCTGCGTCGCAATTTGATGTATGTTCAGTTTGGTTCAGAAGAAGTTACCGAAATGTATTCTTTTTCTTTACGCCTCAGTCTTAAATACCTAGAGGAGCGCAATCTTGAGTTTAAAGTTGACGATGATTATTTACAGATTGGCGAGGCAGTATTTCCTGACCTTAAAACAAATTCTGGAAATTACCAGCTTAAGCCTTCAGAAACTTTAGGTAAGCAAGTTTTAATTAATTATCGATCGCCAAATATTGCTCAGACAGTAACCCTATCAGAAATATTAGCAGGAGATGTTCCCGCAAATTTAATTAAAGACAAAATCGTCTTAATCGGCACAAGTGCGCCAAGTATTAAAGATATCTATCCAACTCCTTACAAAGGCGCGCAAGGCTCGATGCCAGGGGTAATGGTTCATGCTCAAATGGTGAGCCAAATTTTGAGTGTGGTGTTAGATGACGCATCCCTATTCTGGTTTTGGTCTGAATGGATTGAGGATCTTTGGATTTGGGGTTGGTCATTACTGGCCGCGGTAATCGCCTGGAAGTTAAGGCATCCTTTGTCAATTATTATCATTGGCATGGTTGTTGTCGGAAGCCTTTGGGGAATTTATTTGATAATTTTTGCTGCTGGAGGCTGGATTCCTTTTGTTCCTGCTGCTATTGTCTTTGCCGTCACCACCGCTAGCGTTTTGGGTTATAAGGCACTGTACAACCTTTTCTATGACTCTCTGACTGAGTTACCAAATCGCACTTTGTTTACCAAACGATTAAAAGAACTCAAGCAAAGACATACAACTAGATCCCAAGGCTTTATTGCAATTCTCTGTCTCGATTTAGACCGTTTCAAATTAATCAATGATGGTTTAGGATATCAGGCAGGCGATCGCATTTTGATTGCCACGGCTAAACGTCTCCAAGAACATTCACACTCCAAGGCTATCCTGGCTAGAGTTGGTGCTGATGAATTTGCGATCGCTTTTAAAACTGCAAAAGATACCGCAGAAGCAATCGATCTGGCGAACCAGCTTGAACAAGCATTGGCTGTCCCGTTTAAACTTAGCGAACAGGATATTTTTACCTCTGCCAGTATTGGCATAGCATTTAATCCACTTAGTGAAGATTTTCAGCCAGAAGAGTTATTACAGGCTTCTCATACGGCAATGTATCTGGCAAAAGCATCAGGTAAAAGTAGACATGAAGTATTTACCACCAAGATGCACGAACAGGCATTAAAACGACTCCAGCTAGAAGGCGATTTAAACCAGGCAATTATTAATCAAGAGTTTGAACTTTACTATCAGCCAATAATTTGCTTAAAAACAGGAGCTATTCAAGGATTTGAGGCTTTGGTGCGTTGGCAGTCCCCTAAACGTGGTTTTGTCTCTCCTGGTGCGTTTATTCCCATTGCCGAAGAAACAGGCTTAATTGTACCCATGGGAAAATGGATTTTAGCTACCGCCTGTCGTCAGATGCAGCAATGGCGCGAACAATTTTCTCTTGCCGAATCTGTCACGATGAGCGTTAATCTCTCTAGTAGACAGTTTACCCAAACTAATCTGGTCGCGCAAATCCAAGAGACATTAAGCACTACAGGATTGGATGCAGCAAATCTTAAGCTGGAGATTACTGAAAGTATGGTGATGGATGATGTCGAAAATACGATTGTTCTGCTCAATCAGCTTAAAGAGTTGAAGATTAAAATCAGCATGGACGATTTTGGTACGGGTTTTTCTTCTTTTAGTTATTTACATCGTTTTCCTACTGATACTCTCAAAGTCGATCGCTCTTTTGTGAGCAACATGAGTCAAGGAATTAAAAACCAGGAGATTGTTAATACTATTATCATTCTGGCTCACAGGTTAGGAATGGATGTCATTGCTGAAGGTATTGAAACAGAAGCTGAACAAAAAATTTTGCAGGATTTTAACTGCGAATATGGTCAAGGTTATTTCTTTGCCAAACCACTATCAAAAAATGATGCTACCGAGTTATTTGTTCAAAATAAAAGCTGGAAGGTTTAAATTGATTGCTGATTACTGATTGATGTCATCTGCTGTAAAAACTGTTGTCATGTTTGTAATCGTCAATGGTAACCAACTGCCGAGGATGATCGACCCGTTTGGTAATTAAAACTAGGGAATTGGGAACTATATTAGTAATCCGAATTTTTATTAAGGTTTACTCCTGTTATGACCTCCAAATTTAGACAGCGTTGTTTGCTGTTGTTTATTTTTATCATAGTGGGATTGTCGATTGGCTTATTCTCCAGTACCTACCAAATGTCTTCGGTTTTCGCTACAGCTTCGATTGTTGAGGGGGTGATGGAAAATAATACTGCTGAAGAACTTGAAGCACAGGGAAAATATTTTTATTCAATCGGTCAGTTTGAACAAGCAGCAGATTTGTGGCAACAGGCAGTTCGGATATATCCTCATCAAGATACTATAAGCCAAGTAAGAGTACTGAGTAACTTAGCTTTAGCTCATAGTCAGCTAAATAATTGGTCACAAGCTACGGAAAATATTGCTAATAGTTTAGATCTATTGCGTCGAGATGCTCGCCTGGCATTCGATGAGCGAGTTAGTGCTAAGGCACAAATATTAAACAACCAGGGAATTTTACACCTAAGCGAGGGAAAAGCAGAAGAGGCGATCGCTCTTTGGTCAGAAGCCAAAGATAATTATCAACAAGCAGGGGATGAGCTGGGAGTAATTAGAACTTCGATCAATCAAGCCAGTGCGTTTAAACAGCTGGGATTTTATCGTCGCGCGCTCAAAACTTTAACTGAGGTAGAAAGTAGTTTAGCTCAACAGCCCGATTCTTTGATTAAGGTAGCAGGACTTAGAAGCTACGGTGATATTTTACGACTGGTAGGGGAGGTAGAGCGATCGCAAAAGATTTTAGAGCAAAGTTTAACTATTGCCTCTGGTTTAGAGTCTTCTAGTGAACAAAGCAAGATTCTTTTGGTATTAGGTAACACCTACAAAGCCAGTAATCCAGACCGAGCTTTGAAGCTATATCATCGAGGGTTAGAAACTTGTCAAAAGCAACAAAATTGTCTGCAAACTGATTTGCCGCTACAGATTTATCTCGCCCAATTAAATCTCTTGTTAGACACCTCCTCCGAGCAAGAGGCTAGCAAATTAATTCCCACGATTAAACGACAATTCGCTTATTTGCCAGCTAATCGAGCGAATATTGACCGAAAAATTAATTTTGCTCATAGTTTGGTCGAGCTATACAAGTCCAAAACTCAGGGTCAAAAAAAATTAGCAATTCCTAGCAAATCAGAAATAGAGCAGTTTTTGTCAGAGACAGTTAATCAAGCTAAAGTAATTAACTATCAAAAAGCCCAGTCATACAGTCTAGGTTTACAGGGGCAGATTCAAGAAGAATTACAAGATTGGCACAATGCCCAGCAGTATACGGAGAAGGCATTGATTTTAGCTCAAAGTATTAACGCACCAGAAGTTAGTTATCTTTGGCAATGGCAACTAGGCAGAATTGATCGGGCTTTGAGAGATCGCCCAGGTGCGATCGCTCATTATTCTCAGGCAGTAGAGTTGCTCAAGTCTTTAAGTCGAGACTTAGTAGCCATCGATCCAGATGTACAGTATTCTTTTCGCGACAGTGTTGAGCCAGTCTATCGAGGATTAGTTAGCCTGTTACTAGAAACTGATGGAGAAAGAAGTCAAGCTAACTTAGAAAGAGCCAGAGAGGTGATTGAATCCTTACAGGTAGCCGAATTAAATAACTTTTTTCGCGAAGCTTGTTTAGATGCCAAAGTCGTCAAAATAGATAACGTAGATCGCCAAGCAGCAGTAATTTATCCGATTATCTTAAGCGATCGCTTAGAAGTAATTCTCAGTCTACCGAATAAACCTCTTCAGCATTACTCGACTAACATTTCTCAAGCGCAGTTAGAAGTAATTATCGAGCAGTTTCGCCAAAACATAGTTGTGCGTAGTCGCCGTAATTTCTACCGTCCAGCCCGCAAGCTATACGATTTAATCATTCGCCCTGCTCTAGATGATCTTGCTATCAGCCAAATTAAAACCTTGGTCTTTATTCCTGATGGAGCGTTTCGTAATGTCCCTTTAAGCGCACTGTATGATGGTAAACACTTTCTAATTGAAGATTACAGCATCGCCCTCACTCCTGGGCTACAGTTACTTAATCCTCGTCCTTTAGAACAGAAGCAGCTAAAAACAATTGCTGCGGGATTAACTAAAAGTATCAAAGGTTTCTCTGCTTTAGATTACGTTGATTCTGAGCTGGCAGAAATTGAATCACGAGTTAATAGTGTTGTTCTACTCAATCAAAATTTCACTAGCGAGGCACTCAAAAAAGAAATCCAATTCTCTGACTATCCGATCGTACATATTGCGACTCATGGACAGTTTAGCTCTTCAATCGAAGATACATTTCTTTTAGCTTGGGATGAGCGAATTAAAATTAATGAGTTAGATAACATCTTACAAACTAGAAATCCTGGTCAAGAAAATGCGCTCGAGCTATTAGTTTTGAGTGCTTGTGAAACAGCTACAGGGGATGAGCGAGCTGCATTAGGATTAGCAGGAATGGCAGTGCGGGCAGGAGCAAAAAGCACCCTGGCAACTCTTTGGTCGATTAATGACCGCGCCACGGCTGAACTAATGAGTGATTTTTATCGAGAACTATCAGAGCGGCATTTACCTAAAGCCGAAGCAGTACGCCAAGCACAGTTATCTTTGTTGCATAATCGCTGGTATAGACATCCATTCTACTGGGCTTCCTATGTGCTACTAGGTAATTGGCTATAGTTTTTCAAGTTTTTAGCCGCAGCAAAAATATGTTGCTCGACTGGTTACAATTTTAAAGATTAGAAATTGCGCCTCTTACCATATCTGCGATCGCCTTAACTTATCTAAACTAAAGCTTCGATGTAGGTTGAAGTAGTTTTGGTTCGGGAATTTCATAACCTTCTAATTTCAATCCTTCCAAATGAAAGATTGCTTCTTCCATTTGTTATAGCTAAATACCAGCCATTCTTTTCAACTAGCTTAATTATCTCTTTTACTTTCATCAACTACATCTGAGAAATTGCGCCTCTTGCCATATCTGCGATCGCTCGATCGGTTGCTTTAGGTAAATGATAATATGTTCCGCCAGCTTGTTTAGCTAGTTCTTTGGCAAAACCAGTGGAGACAAAACGGCTTTCTGTGTCAATTACCAGCAATTTCATGCCCACAGCTCGTATTTTGCCCGCAATATTCAGTAATTCCTCTTTGATATTTGGTTTTTCTGCTCCTGCTTCGGGAGTCTCCCCCAGGGAACGGGATAAGGGAATATTACCTCGACCATCGGTAATCGCCACAATTACTACCTGTCCAATATCTCCCGACATTTGGGCATTAATGCCCACGTTTACCGCTTGGGTTAAACCATGAGACAGGGGAGAACCACCACCACAGGGAAGGCTTTCTAATCTACCTTTTGCCATCGTAATCGAACGGGTAGGAGGCAGTAATACATCAGCGCGTTCCCCACGGAAGGGAATCAAAGAAATCTGATCGCGGTTTTCATAAGCTTCGGTTAATAGACGCATTACTGCACCTTTAGCCGACTGCATTCTATTTAGTGCCATTGAACCAGAAGCATCAACTACAAAGATAATTAACGAACCAGCCTTCCGCGCCATGCGTTTAGAACGTAGATCGCTTTGCTCAATAATGACATTACGACCTGGGTTACGTTCTCTTCTGGCTTTTTGATAGGGTGCAGCATTACGCAAGGTGGCATCTACCGCAATTCTTTTAACTTTCCCTTTGGGAATCATCGGCTTGATATACCGTCCGCGATCCTCGGAATAAATTAAACTCCGCGCCCCAGATTTACCCTGACGCTGCATAGTTTGAGCAAAGGTAAGTACTTCTGGATCTAGTACTACCCCTTCAATATCAAAGACAAACTCGTCAGGAATTGCCGGAGGCTCTTGTTCTGCTTCTTGTTCTTCATCCTCTTCCTCCGGCTCGTCTTCATCTCGATCTTGGTTGGGTTCTTCGTCTGGCTGTTGCTGCGGTGGTGGCGGTGGCGGTTGGGGTGCGTCTTCTGGTGGGGCTTCGATGGTAGTAGCGCGAGGAATAATAACTAACTCGACTGCTTTACGTAAATCATCCGCAATAACGTTGTCTCGACCATCTAAAGCTGCACAGGCTTTTGCTACCCTGACCGCAAATAGTTCGGCTCTGTGTCCCTCTACTGTTCCCCTGACTGCTTCCTGTACTAAGTACAGAATTTGAGCGTGGGTTATTTTGACTTCCTTAAGCCATTCCCGCGCCAAGATAATATCAGTCTTAAGGCTATCGAGATCTCCTTCGTAAGCACTGACAAATGTTTGGGGAGAGTTAGTAAAATCGATTACTTGGTTAACCGCTTCAACCCTTTGTTCTAAAGACAATACAGCGTCAGCCGAAAGTGCGATCGCAATTCGATCTAAAAGATGTTCCCGCAACACTCCTTCTTCGGGGTTATAGGTAGCAATTAAAATCGGCTTACAGGGATGCTGAAAGCTAATTCCTTCTCGTTCAATGACGTTACGTCCATCGGTTAAAACTGTTAGAAGTTGATTGGCAATTTGGTCATCTAGCAGGTTAATTTCATCAATATATAAAACTCCACGATGCGCATGAGCGAGCAATCCTGGTTGAAATATTGGTTCACCTCGCTTAACTGATTCTTCGACATCTACCGAACCCAACAGCCGATCTTCTGTTACCCCTAGCGGTATCTGGACAAAAGGAGCGGGGACAATCTGAGTCGGAATATTTTCTCTGGCGGTATCGCCGTATTTAGCTACAGTATCGTCATCCCAATTCTGAGGCTTAGCTGGATCACAATTGTACAGAGAACCATTAATAATTTCAATCGGTGGTAACAGGCTATAGATCGCTCGCGCCATCACCGATTTAGCCGTTCCCCGACGACCAGCGATCGCCACACCGCCCAATTCAGGATCGATCGCCGCCAATAGTAAAGCCAGCTTAATTGTTTCTTGTCCGACAACGGCAGTCAGGGGAAAGTTAAAATTCTTGGGTACAGTAGTTACAGCAGACATGGCGATCGCCTTTGAATTCCTTTTGGATAATAGGACGTACTAATTTCTCACTTTAATCTATTTGGGGGGACAAACTCAAAGAGTATTGTTAGGTTAAGCGAACAAGGTTTGCCGTTCTCATTCAGTTGAGCTGACAGTATTGAAAGAGCTACTCAAAGTTTTGCACTGCGCCTGATTATACAAAAGGCGATCGCATAATACCAATGCTACCATTGCTTCCACCATTGGCACTGCTCTAGGTAATACGCAAGGATCGTGTCTCCCCTTAGCAGCAAGTAGAGTTGCTTCGCCACCTTTGGTAACTGTTTTTTGTGATTTGCCGATCGTCGCTGTGGGTTTGAACGCGACTCGAATTACTATATTCTCTCCATTGGAGATGCCTCCTTGAATTCCACCCGAACGATTAGAGACGGTGCGAGTATCACCATTTTCATCAATATAAAATTCATCGTTATGCTCACTCCCCATCATAGTTGTGCCAGCAAAACCCGAGCCTATTTCAAAACCCTTAGTAGCAGGAAGCGACATTATACCCTTAGCTAAATCTGCTTCTAACTTGTCAAATACAGGATCGCCCAAACCCTTGGGTACGTGACGTGCGACGCATTCTACGACTCCACCGAGAGAATCTTGCTCTCTTCTGGCTAAATCGATCAGCTCAATCATAGTTTCGGCACATTCAGGGTTAGGACAGCGAACTATATTACTTTCTACCTGAGCGTTGGTTACGGTACTAGAGTCTATTTCCGCTTCTATGTTTTTAATCCGCTTAACATAGCCGATAATTTCTACCCCGGCGACTTCTTTGAGAATTTTTTTCGCGATCGCACCTGCTGCAACTCGACCAATAGTTTCCCGCGCCGAAGCACGTCCACCGCCTTGATAGTTACGAATACCATATTTAGCATCGTAGGTAGCATCAGCATGAGACGGACGATACTTTACTGCCATCTCATTGTAATCTTGCGATCGAGCATCTTTGTTTCTGACCAAAATTGATATTGGTGTTCCTGTAGTTTTACCTTCAAAAACTCCAGACATAATTTCACAAGTATCGCTTTCTTTTCTAGGTGTAGTAATTCTACTTTGTCCAGGTCTTCTGCGATCGAGATCTACCTGTATTTCTGCTTCGCTAATTTCTAGCTGTGGAGGACAGCCATCAATAACTACTCCGACACCTCCCCCGTGAGATTCTCCGTATGTTGTAATGCGAAATATTTGCCCAAATATATTGCCCATGATGCCCTATTGCGAGGTGGTAAAGCGTTTGTATTGTACCGCAACTTCTCTTGCTATTTGTCTACATTTTGTTTATTGTTTGTTCAGAATTGATCGAAAAACGAAATAGGGTGGGGTAGTTGAATCATCTTTTTCTGAATTGGTCTAATCTTAAGCCAAAAAAATATTGGTAGAATTTCAGCAAATATTTGGCAATATCAAAATCGAAAAAATAGAAGCGCAAAATGAAAATTGGTAATCCGCCTTGGACTCGAGAAGAAATCACGGCAAGTATTGATGAGTTCTCAACGATTTATGGCGATCGCCCTATCCAAGAAAATCAGGGTGGAATGAAAGCACCTCATATGTTTGCTGTTTGGTTTATCGCCAAAAAGTTGTCCCCAGACTTAATTGTCGAAAGTGGCGTATGGAAAGGACAAAGTACCTGGCTACTAGAAAAAGCCTGTCCTGAGGCTAAGTTGGTGTCTATCGATTTAAACCTAGGACGCAGGGAATATATTTCTGAGAAGGCGGTTTATTGCGATCGCGACTTTACCGAACAAGATTGGTCAGACATCAGCGCTCGCTCTCTCGCCTTTTTTGACGATCACCAAAACGCCTACCAACGATTACAGCAATGCCAATGGTTTGGATTTAAACACGTAATATTTGAAGATAATTATCCTAGCTCGCAAGGAGATTGCTACAGCTTAAAAAAAGCATTTGCTCATGCTGGCTTTGAGCCGACTAATTCTCAACCAAAATTAATTAATCAGGGTATCCCGTCTAAGATCTTCAGAAAGGTTGCCACACTGCTTGAAATTAGCCCAATGCTTACGTCTCAAAGCGAAGCAGCGATCCAGCCTAACGACATTGATGCAGGCTTATTGCAGAAAAATCTTGATGTTTATTATGAGTTTCCACCAGTATTTAAACCCGATCGCACTCGTTGGGGAGACGATTGGAATGAAACATCTTATCCGACTCCAGAGCCACTACTCAAGCAAGTAACCAAGCCAGCTCATGATGTATTCTTTGATGAGGCAAAATTCTATACTTGGATTTGCTATGCCAAACTCAAGTGAAGTACCGACATTAAAAACAAGTTAAACAAGCCGCTCTTTAAGTTTTGATCCTGCTAAATCTGAACCGAAAAATAGCTAGAGCTATTCACTGATAATTGAATTTAAATTTGCAATATTCAGATAATCTGCTGAGAAATTACCTTGAATAACTCGACAAGGCTGTTCGGGTTCTCCCAAGTCACTGACCACTAAAGCCGCTCGACTAAAATCTTGGTTCTCAGTATAGTTATTTACCGTGACAATAGTTTTTAATCCTGCTGCCGTGGCTGCTTCTAGTCCGTTATCAGAATCTTCTAAAACGAGAATATTCTGAGCAGGAAGCTTTATTTTCTGAATAACATAACGATAAATATCGGGCGCCGGTTTTTTAGCTGGGACAATATCTCCTGCTGCTATTACCTCAAACCAATCGAGGTCGAGATATTTTTCTAATAAGGCAATTACATTGGGCAAAGATGAGGTGGTAGCGATCGCTAGATTTATCCCCGCTTGTCTAGCTTCCTCAATTAATCTTTTCGTACCTGGACGCAATTGAATTGCGCCACTCCTTAGCAACGTTAGGTAGTGTTTGGTTTTAAGCTGGTGGAGCTCGGCAATAAAATTAGTTAAATTTCCCTTGGGTTGAAATTCAGGTAAATATTGACGCAGAAAATATTCAAGGCGTTCTTTTCCGCCCGAAATAGTCAATAGCTCACCATAAAATTCTATTGACCAATGCCAATCTAATTTTGCTTCCTCGAAAGCCCGATTAAAAGCCACTCGATGCCCATCTCTTTCTGTATTTGCCAGAGTTCCATCAACGTCAAAGATTAGACCCTGTAATCGATTAATCATATTTTTAAGTCAGTTATGCTAATTTAGCTGTTCTGGCAATAGCAATGTTTTTTGCAGACATTGAGCGATTTTTTGAGCTGCTCCAGATCCTCCCATACGGCGTTTGCCGTTTAGAGCAATTTGTTTTAATAGCTGAGCATCATTAATGAGCTTTTCGATCGCATTACCGACTTGAGCAGGGTTTTCTACCATGACAATCGAACATCCCAGCAATCGAGATTGAGCCTCGGCAAAAGCATAGGTAAATTGAGGGCCTTCCCCAGGAAAAATGACCGCAGGTTTACCCAAGCCAACAAACTGTTCAGTTGCTGTTCCCGCCATAGCGATCGCGATATCTGCCTGTTTTAGAAACTCCTGGTAGCGCTGTTGACTCAAAACTAGGATGTGGTTACCCTGAGTCAGGGTGATGGTTGAAGTTTCTCTTGCGCTCACTCGCCAGCCCTGAGCTACAGCATAGATCATAAACGATTTTAAATCTAATGCAGGTGCGATCGCCGTACTAAACTTTAATTGTTTTTCAGGCAAAATTTTGCTTGTCGTCCAAGCTGCGGTTAATATTTTCTGCCAATTTGTTAAAGCTTCTGGTATTCTCGAACCTGGTAACAATAGAATATCTAGCTGCCCTAGCTGTTCTAATTCTATCTGCCTGGTTTTATTTGTAATTCCATCCATCATTGGATTGCCAAAATCGTAGGCCCGAATCGACCATTGTTGCAAAGTTTCGGTGGTCAAACTATCTCTGGGAAAAACTGCTTTGCATTGATTACGGCTCATCAACCAGCGTTCCCAAGGCAAATATACGGAGCCAATTTTTTTTTCTATCCACGAAGTCTGGGCGAACCAATCAGTTTCGTCTCGTAGATAGTACTCCGATTTTGCCGTACCAACAAAAGCATAATTAGCTTTACTAAACCAAGCATAGAGTAGCGGTACGATATCACCTACGGCCAAGATAGTTCCGCCTGCATTACCCCACTGACGCACTAACTTTAACTGCTCTATGGTTAACTGAACCAACCCACTACGTATATCCTGCCATAGTGGATTGCCTCCTTGATAAATAAACCCCCCCGAAGGCATCTGTCGCACTTTGCCAGCGAGGGGAATCTGAAGATTTATATAAGCGTAACCCTGCCCGACTATCGGTAAAGCAGCTAGTTCTAATTCTGGAATATCCTGTTGCAGCCGTTCTATAATGCGTATAGCTATCTGATCTTCTCCATGACCATTACTAAGAACCAACAGTTTCATTCAATTTTGACCAGTTGAGTCGGCTTTACGATAAACAAGTTAATGATATTTTTAATTATTTGCGTTAATTTATTAATTACGCTGCTAAATATTTACATAGCTATTCGGATTTGGCAATTACGAGGACTTGTTGCCCGAATCACTACTATTTTGATTAATTATGAAAGTTATTTTGATGTTTTATTAAGAGTCGCTCCAACAGTTATTTGTCAAGGACAAAGTAATATTTGTCAAGCTCGACAACGCTACCAATTATTTCAGTTACAAACAGCAAAGATTAAACAGCTAATTTGGCTATTGAACCAAAGCTATCGAATTTGGCGGCGTATTTAAGTCATTAAATACTGCTTGAGCTGAAGCGACAACTCAACATATTAGACAAAATCTAATTAATTAATAATTATCAAGCTAGGACTAAGCGAGATTCTGCGGTGTCTTTAATTAAACCAATTTTGGACTGAAGATAGTGATTAATGCTGGCGCGATCGCGATCGGCTAGCGGTATTTGAGCATCTAAACGCTTTACCAATTGCTGTATTAACTCTGCTTCTCCAATTTCGAGAAGTTCTAAGGCATTGGTTGCCTCGATCAAATTCCAGGTTTGGCGTAATAATGAGGTATTCAAGCTGCTTCACCTTTTTCTGCAATGTTTTTTGATTGTCTTAGCTCAGAACTACACTGTGCTGACGATATAAATCATACTTCAGTTCGAGCAAATCTAAAGAAATCATTAAGATATAAGATATATATTCATACAAAGCTTAATATTAAGCGTTATTTATTAATCTAATTATCAGTAAGCAATTAAAATTACTTCAATTCGGGATGTTTTGTAGCCTCAGACGAATCCCCCAGCAGATTTATCTTAGCAATAAGTTGATGGAGACGACCCAAACTTTTCTGATTGAAATAAAAAGTTAAGCGAGGTAGGTCAATTGTCTCTGAATCCTTTTTTTCTTCGGGTAAAGCAATACTTTTACGGATTTCTCCCTGACTCAAAATATCGGCAAACTCTTGATTTAAACCTTCTACTGCTCGATCCGATAGTTCCAGGTTGAGGCGCATGACAAACACTTTACCGACATAGCGACTGGAATGATATACGCGATAAAAATTCTTAATCGTTTGATATGCTACGTCAAGGCGATCGGTAATAGTGTACAGGCTAGGGTCTTCGGGACTAATTAAACCTTTGTCTTTTAGCTGGCTGCAAATATAGTCATTCCAAGAATGCCAATAATCGCCTCCAGGTCGATCGATTAATAGCAAAGGTACAGGACCATATTTACCTGTTTGACATAAAGTCAAAGTTTCAAATGCTTCATCTTGAGTACCGAACCCCCCAGGAAAAAGGGCGATCGCATCACTTTCTCTCAGAAAAAATAGTTTACGAGTAAAGAAGTATTTAAAATTAATTAATTTATCGTCCCCATTAATTAAAGGATTTGCGCCTTGCTCAAAGGGTAGCTTAATATTTAAACCAAAAGAGTTGGCTCTTCCTGCACCTTCGTTCCCTGCCTGCATGATGCCTCCTCCTGCCCCTGTAATCACCATAAACCCAGCTTGAGTCATTCCACGAGCAAAATCAACCGCCATTTTATATTCAGCTTGTTGAGGCGAAGTTCTAGCAGAACCAAAAATAGCAATTTTGCGAGTGTGCCGGTAAGGATAAAACTTTTGAAAGCCCTGTTCCAAATCCTCTAAAGATGCAGACAAAATCTTCCAGTTAAGACGTTCGGTATCTGACTCAGCAATTCTTAAGAGTACCTCTAAAGCCCTCTGAATCAATTTGCGGTGAGGATGGCTAGCGAGATTAGATAATAATTTGTCTAGCTGCTGGTCTAAAATTGCTGAATTATTAGAAGATAAATCCATAATAAGGGTGAGAAAGACCTTTGATCCTCAACTATTGTAGCTACATAGAGAAAACTCTTGTCGAAGCAAACTACTTGTGCTTCTAAATCCAATTAAGCAAGTATTTTTTGAGTAATACCAGTTCTCGCGCATTAGTTGAAGAGATGAAGCTCAAAAGAGCGCGATCGCTAACCTAACAAAAACTTAGACATGGCTGACAAGCAAATCAATCATTTATGGACTTTTCTACACCAAGATCTAAGATGTTATAAGATAGCAAAACTCTCCTGACTTCTGACTTTTTATGGCGATCGCGCTCTAGGGAAATTTTTGACTGTTGAAGGTTGTTAAACAAAAAATTAGCTCCAGCTCAAATCTCCAGGAAGAATTGCTGAAGCTACAATTACGATTGGTCAGAAAGATCAAATTAAAGATATTTTTCTAATGTACTTGCCAAAGTAGTTTTTGGCACTGCTCCCACTACCATATCTACGCGCTGACCATCTTTAAAAATCATTAGGGTAGGAATACTACGAATACCATACTGGCTGGCAACCTGGGGGTTTTCGTCTGTGTTTAGTTTAACTACCTTAATTTGTCCTTCGTATTGCTCGGCAATTTCGTCGACTACTGGCGCAACCATACGGCAAGGACCGCACCAAGGCGCCCAAAAGTCTACTAATACTGGAACTGAACTTTCTAAAACTTGTTCTGGAAAACTTGCATCTGTTACTGGCGCAGCTGATGATGACATACTTGTTAAATCCTAAATGACCACAAATCCTTTTCAATAATATAGGATTCTACCACGGTCAATGATGAACACTATGTAAAACAACTAGACTTTACATCTAAAGTAATAATTTTTCACTTGCAAGACTTAACATTTGTAAGTGAGAATTCCCCCTCAAAGCGACGTAACGGAGTTTAGTGGGGGATGATAACGAACTAGAACTAGAGTGCGGATTATTTATCTAGAGCAATTCTATCATTATATGATATGATGGTAATAATGATTAGACAAGCACAGAAAGTACGAATTTATCCGACTGACGAGCAAAAGCAGCAACTAGCAGGTGCTATGGGTTGTTCTCGCTGGTGGTGGAATTTTGCTCTCAATAA